>JBEIRQ010000044.1:0-9371 GCA_040375885.1 Methylococcus sp. | reverse complement strand
GGTTAACCACGGCGTCTGTAATTTCATGGATAGGAGCACGTCGAGGATAAGAAACCAAGGTTAAGACAGCCTTATAACGTTGCTTCGGCATTCGTGCCGATCACTTCGATGACAAATCAAGACCCTCAAGATTGAAGGCCTCCTAAATCCTCGGGTGACCTCGCCTTCAACAGCTAGAACAAGGCATCACCTTGTCGCCGTCCTTCAACCATCCCTGAATACCCTGCTCTAGATGGTAGACCGAAGAATAGCCCTTATCGTTTAGCAATATCTGGGCCAGCTGACCGCTCCTGTGGCCGGACCGACAGATCAGGACCACCGGATGATCCTTGGTCCCCCCTAAGGCTTCCAGAGAGGTGAGGAAGCGATCGGTGTCAGCATGACCTTCCGCATCGAAATACATCAGAGGGTGGCTCCCTGGAACCAATCCGGTCTGTCGCCACTCTGAGGGCGTTCTAATATCCACCAAAAGAACATCTTTTTTTTGAAGCTCTTTCAATTGCCCAGGTGTCAGCGGGATTAAAGAGGCCGCCTGAACCGCTCCGAAGAGGCTCGAGAAGAGTAAAATGCAAGCGATAAGAACTGATAATTTCATTGACGAACCTCCAGAGTGTCTTGTTTCTCATCATGCCATAGTCGCTTTTCAATAACCTCTTTATTGGAGGAGATTGATGATAGACACCCGTCAAGCCCATCGAGCCCAAAACCTTGAGCGCCATCGAAGTCCTTCATCTTCAGAAAAACTATGGCGATATTATCGCCGTCGATCAACTGAGCTTTTCGATCCCCCGCGGAAAGACCTATGCGCTTCTCGGCGGCAATGGGGCCGGTAAGACCACCACGCTCTCGATGCTGCTAGGCCTTTTGCTCCCCACCTCGGGCATGATCAGGATCCTCGGGATTGACATGATCAAAGATCGTTTTAGGGCGCTCCCAAGAATGAACTTTACCTCCCCTTACGTGGATATCCCGCATCGTCTCACGGTTGAGCAGAACCTCAGGGTCTATGGAGGACTCTATGGCTTAAAAAACGTCAGACGTCGCATCACGGTTCTTGCCGAGGAATATCAACTCACACCACTCCTTAAAAGACGCTATGGGTCACTCTCGCAAGGCCAGAAAACCCGCGTCTCCCTTGCCAAATCGCTCCTAAACGAACCCGAGATCCTTCTCATGGACGAGCCGACTGCAGCGCTCGATCCCTATACCGCGGATCAAGTGCGAACGGCCCTCAAGGCCTACCAGATAAGAACGGGAGCCACCATTCTTCTCGCCTCCCACAACATGCGGGAAGTCGAGCGGCTCTGTGAAAGCGTCCTCATGATGAAAAACGGGCGACTCATCGATCAAGGCTCGCCCGCTGAATTGATCGCGCGTTACGGAGAACAAAATCTCGAGGATGTCTTTATACAGATCGCAAAAGGAACGGAGTTCCCGCGATGACAGTGACCTCCTTCTGGTCCAGCCCTCGCCGGATCGGCGCCATGATCATGCGCTATCGCTTCTTGATGATGGCCTCCTGGCCAAGACTCTTAGAGCTCGCATATTGGCCCACCATCCAAATGATTCTCTGGGGACTGATTAATCGCTTCATGGTTACCCAAAGTGATTGGATGGCGCAATCGGCCGGTCTTTTGATCGCCGCGACTCTCCTTTGGGATGTTCTTTATCGCGCCCAACTCGGCGTTTCTCTGGTCTTTTTTGAAGAAATGTATGCCCGCAATCTTGGCAATCTTTTCGTCAGCCCGTTAAGACCTTACGAACTGGCACTCTCTCTTTTGACTATCAGCCTATTAAGAACTCTCTTCGGGGTGGGTGTTGCCACGGGGCTTGCGATCGGTCTTTACCATTATTCTATCTTCGATATGGGACTCCCTTTAATAGCCCTCTTTATCAATTTATTGATCATGGGCTGGGCGATCGGGCTGATGATTGTCGCCATGGTGCTGCGCTATGGTTTGGGTATGGAGGGATTTGCCTGGGCGGTCATTTTCGCCTTTGCCCCCTTAAGTGGCGTTTATTACCCTATCTCAATACTCCCCGAGTGGCTCCAGCCCGTCGCTCAATTACTCCCATCAAGCCATGTTTTTGAGGGCATGCGACTGATCATGAACGAACATGTCTTTTCCATCACGCATGTGATTGCTGCCGCTGAACGCAATGTGGTCTTTATGATCATCGCGTTAAGTCTCTATTCCTTCGCTTTTTATTCCGCTCGGCAACGAGGGCTATTGCTGCAAATGGGCGAATAGCACCGATTAAGATCCTCGATCAACTTAAGTTATTGAATGCGCCCGGAAGAGCCGCCCCAAGACCGCCTCGGGTCCTTGACCATTAGCCCCACCCCACCATCACAGAAGGCAGTCCTCGTGTAGAATCGGACCCGGCTTAAGGCCCCTGGGAACTTTTTTAAAACCCTCTATCAAAGTAGAGTTGTCAGGGGATCGCTTGTTCTTGGATTTGAATCGCGCCCAATAAAGGCCGGTGAACCCAAGACCATCGCATCGGCTGTCGAACCGAATAGAACCTTCTGGCCAGAACTATAACCACAAGAGGTATCCCACTATGTCCATTGAATTACTCCCATCCGCTGCTGTTGCCGCTGACAAGAACCCCACTCGCCCCTTCTGGCGCTCATCACGCTTAGTCGGACTGGTGACCTTGAGTGCAGCCGCTCTAGCCCTATCCGCTTGCAGTGATGACAAATCCAGTGGACCCATCGCATTGAGCAATGGTCAGTCGATTACCCTTGAAAACCCGAATGGTGGTCTTTCACATCTAACTTCTGGGCCTGGTATCTTGAGCGCCTCGGTCGCCGAGGAAGATCGGGAACAAACCATTTGCACGGCTGAAGCCGGCACCCATGGAACCATCGAAGAGCAGCAGGTGATCGACCTCCTCTCTTACGTCAAGATTAAGATCACCGATGGTGAGTGCGAAGGTAAAACGGGTTGGACCTCCAAAACGAATATTAAGCCTGGCGCCTAATTCTTGCCCAATAGCGCCGCGAGGTTCTTTTACAAGAACCCCGCGGCGTTTTCATTTCCGCCCCTCAATGATAGGATAAATCCGAATTGACACGACCTTCAGAGAATGCGTGTCGCCCTCATCGAATTCTCTAATAATTTTTTTAAATGCATTATTTCCTGAATTTCTAAGCCACTATTCACACTATTCTCTGGTTATCGTTATAATGGAACTTCCAAATAACTTATAGGTACTTAGAATATGAGTGACAACTTCTCGCATTTAGCCCTACACGAACTGGCTGATCTTGTCGAAAAGGCTGAAAAGGCCCTGGCAGAAAAAAAGAAGAGTGAACGCAAAAACGTCCTTAACCAGATTAAGGAACTGGCTGATTCGATCGGCGTTACGATCACCATTACTGAAGGCGGCAAGCCCGCTTCCTCACGCAAGGGCAGTAAGGTCGCACCAAAATACAAAAACCCACAGAACCCGCAACAAACTTGGACGGGTCGTGGCGTTAAGCCACGTTGGTTGGCTGAACTACTGAATCAAGGCAAACATCTGGATCATTTTAGAATCTAGACCTTAATGCGCGATAACGCCGGATTCATTCCGGCGTTATTCGTTATGGGATCTATTCATCTGTCGACTTGTTTGTGATCTTAGCCCCCCTGCTTTGATTTATCTGGAGGATTCACTATGGCTGAAAAAACCGCCCCTAAACCGCGCTCTACCCGACCGACTGTCGCCAAGCCGACAGCGAAGGCAAGCCCAAGCCCTGAAACGGCCGATGCGCCTGATTTAAACGCGATCCTGGCCTGGCTTCATACCGTCGATGACTGGTCCCTCGCGGGTCACAAGAACAGACTCCCGCGTTGGGTTTATATCGCAGCAGCCGTCCTGCTACTGACCTAAGACGACCTATCATGGTGCGCTCTGCTCTTTTTTGAAATTAATTGTTGACACTGAAGCTGGGTTAAATACAATACACCTCCGCTCAGCACGGATTCGCTGATCGGAATAATAAAAAAAGAGATGACAGGATGTCCCTGCCTCCCACATGGGGCGCAACAGCACTGGATTCTGGCGAATCAGATCATCCCCCGCATCGGAAGGCGTATCCCCCCCCACGTCTTCCAATCGATTCGCCAGAGCCCTTTCATATTAAGCAGGCATTCATCCCCTTAGAATGTCTCTATTCTCGAATATACCCCGTTCATGTCTCCTAAGAAGGCCCGAGATCGAACTGATCTGGCCGACCCTTAAATCGGCACTCCGAATGACCCTCCTGGCTATTCCCTATGTCCTCTGATCACCAGGCGATGGCCGAAGAAGCCCGTCAATTCCATCACGCTTTTGCATCGGTGCTGATGGCCACGGCCACGAAGGAGGGCAACCCCACCGCCAGTTATGCCCCCTACCTGGCCGATGAAGACCCGCTTGCCTTTTATATCTTCATCAGCGAACTCGCGGAGCATACCGGTAACCTTCGACAAAACCCCAGGGCCAGCCTTCTTTTTATCGACAATGAGTCCGTATCGAGCTCGCTGTTCGCGCGCAAACGAATCACTTATTACTGTAAAGCCGAGTTCATCCCGAGAGATCAGGCGATCTTTGACACCATTCTGGATCGCTTCGAGGCGCGTCATGGCCCTATGGTGGCTCTTTTGAAGACGCTGCGTGATTTTCAACTGTTCCGTCTAAGCCCCATGAAAGCCAACTATGTCCGAGGCTTCGGCGAAGCTTTTGAGTTCGATCCGAGCGATGACTCTAAGGGCTGAGCGAATCGCCCGCTCGCCCCCATCCTCCCCTGGATGAAGGGGGCCCAAAACAAGGCTCTTTCGATCTTTCTCCCCACGGACATTCAGGGTCCTTTTCCCTTTTTTTGATGAATGGCGTACGCTATTCATTTTTTATTCGGATGAGGACAGAGAGATGGCACCTCGTGGCGGCTTAAGGACGGGCGCAGGCAGAAAACCCGGCAGCAATGACTATCATGAATCGACCCGAGCGATCCGAGTACCCTTAAGCCTCTGGAATGACCTGAAACAGTACCTCGAATCCATCAAGTCCCTCCGAAAGAGACAAGCACTCACCAAGGACATGGTGTTCCCAGCGATAGCCCCTCCCCCCTTAAGCTTTCCACTGTTCGCCAGCCGTATCCCGGCAGGCTTCCCCTCACCCGCCGACGACTACATCGACCAACGCCTGGACCTTAACGAGTATCTGGTAGAACATCCTGCGGCGACCTTTTTCGTTCGGGTCAGCGGCCACTCCATGACCGGTGCTGCTATCCATGATGGCGACCTCCTGATTGTGGACCGTGCACTCGAACCACAACATAACCGTATCGTTATCGCGGCCGTGAATGGTGAATTGACGGTCAAACGACTGGCCATTCAAGATGGCATCCCCTGGTTGATGCCCGAAAACCCCGATTATCAACCCCTTAAGATCAGTGAGGGCCTCGACTGCGTGATCTGGGGCGTCGTCACTCAGGTCATTCACCATGTCTGATAAGGTCTTCGCCCTCATCGATGGCAACAATTTCTACGTCAGCTGCGAGCGCCTATTCAACCCGGCGCTCCATCATCGTCCCGTGGTGGTCCTCTCCAATAATGATGGCTGCTGCGTCGCACGCTCCAATGAAGCGAAGGCGATGGGTATCGCCATGGGAACCCCCTATTTCCGGATCAAAGACTCCTTCGAGCGAGCCGGAGGCATCGCGCTATCATCAAACTACACCCTCTATGCCGATCTTTCCCAGCGCATGATGTCGGTGATCGGCCTTTACAGTGATCGTCAGGAAATCTACTCCATCGACGAATCGTTTATCGAATGGACAGGATTGAGGCCACCCGAACTGAGCTCGCTCGCCACACGCCTTCGGCAGCAGGTCACCCGCTGGACGGGAATTCCGGTCGGGATCGGGATCGGCCACACCAAAACACTCGCAAAATTTGCCAATCATCTGGCCAAAAAGCATCCTGATTTTAAGGACAGCGGCATCTGTAACCTCACGGCACTCGGGACCGATGCCCTCCGCGACTATCTTTTAGAAACACCGACCAACGCCATCTGGGGCATTGGTCGGCGCTGGGCGCTACGGCTGGCTGCGGTGGGACTCCACAACGCATGGGATCTTCGAGAGGCAGACTCTTCAAGTCTTCGTCAGCAAACCAATGTCGTCGTCGCTAAAACAGCGCTCGAACTCAGAGGCACTCGCTGTCTCTCTCTCGAACGGATATCGCCGCCCCGCCAACAGATCATCTCTTCACGAAGCTTCGGCCAACTCCTGAGCGAACCTGGCCCCCTCCGGCAAGCGATTAGTGCCTATACGGCCCGCGCCGCTGAGAAACTCCGCCGGCAAGCCAGTTACACACACTCACTGACCGTGTTCCTCAATACCCCGCCGTTCCAGGAGCGCTTGCCGCAATATCACCCCAGTGTGACCGTGCGTCTTCAAGAGCCAACACAGGACACACTCATGCTGACGCAGGCAGCACTCCGGGGGCTCAAGACCATCTACCGACCAGGCTACCTTTATCAGAAGGCTGGCGTCATGCTGCTGGAGATCTCCTCCGCCCAAGGACAGCAGAGGACGCTGTTCAAAGAACAAGAGACCCACTCGAGCCGCAATCGTGAACAGCTTCTGGAGGTCATGGATTTGATCAACCGAAACATGGGCCGAGAAACGCTCTGGACGGCCTCCCAGGGGCTCGCGCACCTCGAACGCTCAAAGGAAGACTGGCGTATGAATCGTCGTCACCTCTCACCCGCCTACACGACCCGCTGGGACCAGCTGCCTACCGCCCAAGCGTCCTGATAGCCACAAAAACCCCCGGATGAAGACATAGAACGATGCGGTCCCAAAGACAACTCCCATCTCTTAAGCCACTCAAAATCCTTATTCTGCAGGGGCTGCTGGCCATCCTGGCTGGCTGTAGCGGATCCCCCGAGAAGCCCTCGACCAGCGATCCTTGGGCCGGCATCACGCTACCCGGCCTTGATACGACATCATCACCCCAAAAAATCGCTGGTGCCCCCCTTGAGAACCAGCCCCAAGCGTTAGAAAACAACGACTCCCGAGGACCTCATGAGGATCGCGCCTTGACGATGACGCTGCTGCCAAGGTCGGTGAGGGACCGGAGGGGTTGGGCCGAAGCGATCGATACGGCCTTTAGCCATCTCGGACTACCCAAAAGCAAAGAAAATCTCTGCGCTACCATGGCGGTGATTGAACAGGAATCGAATTTCGAGGCCGACCCTCGCGTTAGAGGCTTACCGCGCATCGTCCGTGATCAGATGACAAAGAAAATACAGCACCTCGGGATTCCAGAATCCGTGCTGACTCTCGCGCTTGCAGTGAAATCGCCGACGGGGGAAACCTATGCCGAGCGGATTGATCATCTTAAGACCGAGAATGACCTCAATATCCTCTATCGAGATATGACCGCGGAGATTCCACTGGGCCGAAGGCTTCTTGAAGGACATAACCCCGTCAGGACCGGTGGCCCTATGCAGGTGAGCGTCAAATTCGCCGAAGCCAAGGTCAAAGAGACCCCCTATCCCTACCCAAGCGATCGAAGCATTCGCGAAGAACTCTTCAGTCGTCGCGGTGGCGTTTATTTCGGCGTGGCGTACCTACTTGATTATCCATCAGCGTATGACCGGATGCTGTACCGCTTTGGAGACTTCAATGCAGGGCATTATGCGAGCCGAAATGCCGCCTTCCAGGCCACGATTAGCCGGCTAACGGGGAACCCGATAGCGCTTGATGGCGACTTGCTGCGCTATGATGGCTCGACGATCGACGATCGTCCGAGTGAAACCCAGCAAAACGTCTTAGCGCTTGCCCAGGACCTTGAACTGACCGAGGCCACCATTCGAGAGGATCTGAGACAGGAAAAAGAGTCTACATTTACGTCGACGGCTCTCTACAGGGCCGTTGGCCGCCTTGCAATAGATCAGGGAAAGCCGCTCGCCAAGGCCCAGCTCCCCGAGATTCGACTACAAAGCCCCAAAATCACCAGCGGCCTGACCAC
Source organism: Methylococcus sp. (assembly GCA_040375885.1). Classification (GTDB taxonomy): domain Bacteria; phylum Pseudomonadota; class Gammaproteobacteria; order Methylococcales; family Methylococcaceae; genus UBA6136. The sequence goes on along the minus strand of JBEIRQ010000044.1, from coordinate 1,359 downwards.
CGCTAAATTCGCCCAACGGGTGGATGAGCGCTACCAACGCTGCCTTGGCCGGGGCCCTTAATTTTCCTCAACCGGCTAGGTTTCTTGTACCCGTAGCCGTTGGGGTTTTTGAAAGATCATTATTTCTGGATCGAGTAGGCCCCGGCGACAGTGAAGTTGATCTTTCCGTTTCCTCATTGGACGTCCATCTGGGCACCCGATATCTTGAAACTGTTGTCAACCTCGAGGGAGGCTCCCCTAAGGCGATAGGAGACAACGTTTTTTTGATTAGGTCATTTGGAGATTGAACGCCATGAAGCAGGTCAACGCATCCCTACGCTTGGGATTTTGTCTTTGGGCCATGCTCTTTGTAGCGGGCAGTATCGGCTTGGCTCAAGCCAGCACGGTCTTTAGTGTCGAAGGTTTTGATGCCCGTGGCTCCTTCAAGGGTCAAGCTGAAATAACAGCAACCAACAAGGGTTACCAATTTGTCAGAGTCATTAATTATGAGGACGCCGTCCTGGTTGAAGATGGACGGACCCTTTCCTGGGTCTGGATGGGAAACGCTGTAGCGACCCCTGGGGGTGGCTGGACCTTTTCCGCGAATCTCCAGCGAGCCGATTTCATCAAGCACCGCGGCCCCCTCAATCGAACACAGGCTGATCAAACGCCGACCGCCATTTCGGGGACCTTGGCGCTAGACCGTGATGTCCTTAAGGGACACTTTCAAGGACTTGATATCGCCACCAGCGAAACTTGGTCTATGCCAGCAGTCAGTACCACTGCGCCCATCTTTCAGGCGTCTATCGCGCAAACGCCGACCCATAGTGCGCTCCAAAGCGGTACGAGGAATGCATTATTCAGCCTTTATGCCAGCTTCCAAGCGCTACCGGAAGTCGCTCCATACAAGGACCTGGCCCTTTTTAAAAACCCGATTCATACCGCGATCAGGGACACCACCGACTTTGACTTTTATCAACAACATCCAAAGGCGCTTCGAGTGATCAATAAAGTCATCGATCCCATTAGCCTTCAGGAAACCTTAGTCCGGGCGGATGCCTATAAATGGTCGCTTGCTGATAAAGCCGCCTTCTTTGATCACGTCACTGCCGACAAGGGAATGGATCCAGCCTCAGGGTTGTTGTTTGAGTGGACTAATCATCAAGGGATCGGCACCGCCAGTGATGATGCGGCCTTATGGACGGGTGCTTACGCCTTAAGCCAGTACTACCGTTTTCTGGTGACCCATGATGAGACGGCCTTAACAACGATCGCTAAAACAGCCACAGGACTCCTTAAGCTTTTGGAGATCACCGGCGATAGTCGCACCTTTGCACGCTCTCTTAGAAAGGCCGAGGGACATCCCACCTCCCCCTGGAT
>JBEIRQ010000287.1:0-2787 GCA_040375885.1 Methylococcus sp. | reverse complement strand
TTCCCTAAATCCCAGATAGACCCGGGAACCTTGTGGCACTCACCGATGACATCATCCAGGGCCTTCAGAATCCAGTCGCTGTCACGATCGCTGATTACGAGCGGTGGCAGGAATTTGATGACATTCATGCCGTGACCCGCGACCTGGCTCAGGATGTGGTGATTCTTGAAAAGAGGGATCGTGATCATCTGGCTGAAAAGTCCCTTGTTGGCGGTTTCCAGCATGGTCCAGGCCGCCTTGAGTGAGAGACTTTTGGGGGAGCCAAACTCCATCGCCAGCATCAGCCCCTTGCCGCGGGCCGAGTGGAAGAATTCGTATTTGTCGATCAGAACCTTCATCCCGGCCTGAAGCTTTTCACCTTGTCGAGCGGCATTTTCGACCAGGCGCTCTTCTTCAATGACCCTGAGTGCAGCAATACCCGCCGCCATGGCCATGTTGTTCTTTGAAAAGGTGGAGCCGTGAACGACGGCGCGGTCCATGCGGTTGAAGACGGCATCCATGACCTTCGTGCTCATTGCCACCCCGCCGACCGGAATGAAGCCACCGGACAAGGCCTTGGCCATGCAGATCATGTCGGGAACAACGCCCCAGTGTTCGATTGCCCAGAATTTTCCGGTCCGGCCGATGCCCGTCTGAATTTCATCGGCCACGAAGAGGGTGCCGTACTTTTGACAGAGTTTTTGGGCTTCCGGAAGGTAGTCGTCGGCGGGCATGTTGACGCCCTTCCCCTGGATCGGCTCGACGATGAAGGCGGCGACATCCTTGTTCTTGAGAGCTTTTTCAAGGGCGCTCAGGTCATTGAAGGGGACCGAGGTGCAGCCTGGGAGGAGCGGGCCAAACCCTTCCCGGAACACATTTTCACCATTGAGGGACAAAGCGCCCAGCGTCAGTCCGTGGTAGCCGTGATCGCAATAGACCACTCCATCGCGCTTGGTGGTGTAGCGGGCAAACTTGATGGCGGCTTCCACCGCTTCGGTGCCTGAATTGCAGAAGAACATCTTGGTGAGATGATCCGGGCAGCGTTTCAGGATGGCCTCGGCCAGAAGGCCACTCAGGAGGGAGACATCCATCTGCACCATGTCGGGAAGTTCTCCCGTCAGGACATCCTGAAGAGCCTGAATCACGGTGGGATGGTTGCGTCCCAGGGCGTAGACGCCAAAGCCACTGAGAAGGTCCAGGTATTCCTGGCCCTCATTGTCGTAGAGGTAGGGTCCTTGGGCTCGGGTGTAGACCCGGTCATAGCCGATGGTTTTCAGCACCCGAACCATCTGGGTGTTGAGGTGATCTTCGTGCAGCGCGAAATTTTCGCCCGCGCGCTCTTGAAGGAGATCAGAGAGAAAGTGCGTCATCAGTGTGTGTCGATGGGTACAAGATCAGGATTTTACACTATCGGCTCCCTTGGGCGCTTTGAGCCCGCTGAAGGCCGGGAGAATTACCAACGCCGCCAAAAGCGTCAGAAGGAGACCGATCGCCAGCAGCAGCCCCATGCTGGCGGTCCCCTGATGCGGGGTGAGGGCCAGGCTCGAGAAGCTGAAGATGGTGGTCAGTGCGCCATAAAAAACGCCCTTGGCCTCACTCGATTCGAGTAAGTTGGCATGGGTTCGTTCAATATCGTGCAGGCGATGGGCCATGTGGATGCCACTGTCGACCCCAAGCCCAAAGAGCAGTGGGAGGGCAATGATGTTGGCAAAGTTGAACGGAATCCCAAGGACTACCGTCATGGCGGCCGTCAAAAGGGAGGCCAGCAGCAGTGGAAGAAGGACCAGCAAGGTGTCCTTGAGGTTTCCAAGCACCAGAAGAAGGATCAGGGTGGTCGCAATCAAGGCGATGCCAAAAGCCTGCTGAAAGGCCTTGATCACCTCGTTCATGGATTCGAGATAGGTGACCGGAAGATCGGTGACATTGGGATCGATGCGCTGGGCATCGAGGATGAACGCCCGAAGGTTGGCCAGAACCCCGAGGTCATATTTTGGGGTGATCTGGACGCGGTAAAGGCCCTGGGCACTCAACCAGCGGGCCTTGAGATCCTGCGGCAGGTTCTCAAGCGTAATGGGTTCGGCGTTGAGGCTCTGCGCAAGGTCATGAATGACCGAAGGCAAAGGACTGAGGAGGCTCCCCTCAATCGTGTCCAGAATCCGCTTTTGATCCTCCAGTTCTTCCGTCTTGAGATGCTCTTTGAGGCTTTCTATCGCCAGGGCCAGCTCAACGAGGCTTCGTTGATCGGGATCTTCGGCCAGTCTTCGCCGGAGCTTTTGATCCAAAGCGTCCACGACCGCGAGGGTCGCCTGGCCCGGGTGGGGATTGGGAAACTGACGAAGCGAGGCGCCCATGAGGGTCTCAAGATCACCCAGCATGGCGAGCTTTTCGTCTTGATCCTCCGGAACGAGATCAAAGAGCGTCCGGACCTCATTCACGGTGGGTAGCGTCTGGAAGGCCGCCTTGAGCCTCAAAGCCTCTTCAGGCGATGCCGCGAGCGAGGCCAGCGTCATCGGGGAGGTGTCTTCGGACTGGAGCAAAGCCTTGAAGGTCTGAACCGATTCGGTGTGGGGGTCGCGAAGGTTGAGGGGGTTAAAGTCGACCTCGACCTTGAAAACCAGAACGGCAGCAATGAGCCCCAGGGTGATCGTGATCCAGCGGACGCCTTTGGCATAGGTGAGTGGCCAATTGCTCCAAGCGACAGCCAGGCTTCCTGTGGCAATGAGTGAAGAAGCGGCAGCCATGCGGCCTAGCCACGTGAATTTGCAGGTCCAGATGGCCAGTGCCAAGGTCATGGGTAGTGATGGAAGC
>JBEIRQ010000358.1:0-2142 GCA_040375885.1 Methylococcus sp. | reverse complement strand
TCTTCTTGATGCGGCCCGCATCAGTGCCATTAACCTCGACCATGCTTATGCCGGAAGACTCAACGACTCTTTAGATCAGGTTGTTCAGGATAGCCATGAGGTTTCTTCTGATCTTGGCGGCCGTTTTGGAGACCCACAATCCCTCTTGAGGTTCTATCAAGATCTTGAGCGGACCTTTAAACCTAAAAATTATGGGGGGCTTCAACATGCTTTAGGATCAATAACGACCAGATCCCCGTGACGTATACGATTTATTCGATTGGCGACGCCGCTTTCTTGACTGCAGTACTACAAAGTCTCGCCATGGTCAGCGGCACCGCCGACGTCAAAATGGCCGCCGGAATCGGCGCTTTAATCGGTGTTCTTTTTATGATGGTGCGGGGCTTGATGCAGAGCGAAGGCCGTGGCCCCGGCTATCAGAATATGATCACCGCCCTCCTTCTTTATCTCGCCCTATTCGTTCCAAAGGCACAGGTTGCGATCGAGGATGCCTACACCGGCGAGATGCGACTGGTCGATCAGGTCCCTTTAGGTCCTGCAGTGAGTGGCGCCATCTTATCGACTTTAGGCTATCGGCTTACTGTCTTGTTCGAACAGGGCTTCAGTACCCCGAGGATGACGCAGCAAGGGTTTGCGGCCACCCTTGAGATCATCACGGCGGTCCGCAGAAATCTGAAATCACGAATGGATCTTGGGGGTGCAAACAGTCCAAACCCAGGGACTGATCTTGAAGAAACACTGGCAGAGTATGTGAGGGATTGCACCCTAACCGGGGTTGATCTTGGGTTGACGCCCATTGATCAGGTCTTGAGAACGCCAAAAGTCCTTGATGCGATCCGATTTGATTCAGACCTCTATACGACGGCCCTGCATCTAAACAAGCGACAAGAGATCGTAACCTGCAGCGCTGCTTGGCCCCTGATCGAAGCTTATCTCAATCAAGAAGGGCTCAATGCCTTAGAAAAGCATTTAGATGCCAGCCTTGGTAAAACACATCCGACAATGGATCGCCTCCAGATAGCCCTTGATGCCTTGACGCGGGGACAACTGGCGGCCAGGGATTATATGATCTCGGCCGCTCTCCTACCGATGTTTGAAGCGGGGGTCATTCGCCGCCATGAAGACAGTCTCCATGCGACCCGAGCCGCGATGGTTGAAACGGCTATTCTTCAGCGAAATACCCAATGGGCCGCGGAAGAAACTCTATTTAGTCGAATCGTTCGACCGATGATGGCTTGGATCGAAGGGTTTAGTTTTGCCATCACCCCGATTATGACCTTCACACTCCTCTTAGGGGGGCGTGGTATTCAAATGATGGGCCAGTATTTCCTCATGCTGGTGTGGATTCAGCTATGGATGCCGATTTTGGCCATTATCAATCTCTATATCACCTTGTCAGCCACCAACAGCATGGATGCACTTCAACGTGCAGCCTTTGAGCTTCCTTCCATCATGGGTCTCTATCAACTCGACAGAACGCTTGAGAACTGGCTTGCCGTTGGGGGCATGCTGGCCAGTTCGACCCCGGCCATCGCACTGATGCTGGTCTATGGTGGATCAATCACCGCCACTCATTTCTTAGGGCGAATGCAGTCGGGAGATTTTATCGATGAAAAAGTAGTCGCGCCCTCAGTGATCACCCCATCAGGCCTCATCAACATGTCCCCAGGATTCCAATATAACCCTCAAAGCGGAGTAATGGGAGCCGGAGCGGCCGCCGTTCTTCCAAACTTCGAGATCAGTCAGGATCACGGACAGAGCATTCAATCAGCCGATGCGGCCGCCGAAAGATCATCGAGACACTTCATGCAACAAGTCCAGCAACAAGTGAGTCTCTCACAAGGGCGCCGTGAAGAAGGCTTTGAGAGCGAAGCTATTTCAAAAGGGATCTCAACCAGCCAAAGTGCGACCGATCGATTCATTGCCCAAACTGGGGAAACCTATGCCGAGCGCTATCGAGAGACCGGGATGAGTGGCGATGATTATGCTTCTCTGGTCAGTGCCGCCGCGCATGGCAGTCTTCGTGGCGGCGAGGGGGGACTCTCACTCCAATCAGGCCTATCAGGCCAACTCCAAAACCGATTTCATGTTGAAGCGTCAAAAGCAGATGACATTGCAACGGACATCAGTTCGAAGGTCGGG
>JBEIRQ010000333.1:0-2333 GCA_040375885.1 Methylococcus sp. | reverse complement strand
CCCCTATTTTATCCTGCTTCCATCTTCAAGAGGCCGCTCTCTCCCATGTCATTCATTGGTAAATTTAAGACCGACAAACGCCTTTTCCTTAAATTATTGGCGGGCGGCTTTTTGCTTCAATCGACCCGAGGTCTCGCTTTAAGCCCTGGGGTCCATCGAGAGGGTGCGCCATCAGGATTATTAGATGAAACACTTCGTGTTGAGCTCCAAGGGCAGGTGGCACAACCGAGTGACCAGGTCATTCTCGAGATTCCCCTCATCGCTGAAGATGGCGCGGTGGTCCCGGTAACGATGAAGAGTCAACTTCCCATGACCAGTCGCCTATTGTTATTTGCAGAAAAGAATCCAGGCCCACTGCTCGCGGCATTTAAGTTTTATCCCGACATGGAGCCTTTTGTTTCGATCAGAGTCAAATTGAACGCATCCGGCCCTGTCATTGCTATTGCAGAATCAGAAGGTCGCTTTTATAGCGCATCAAAGGAAGTGACTGTCAGGGTGGGTGGTTGTGGCTGAGACGAGGGGCGTGGACCCAAGGCCAGTCAAAACCCAATTTGCCAGTGATAACTGGTCGGGTCTTTGTCCCGAAGCGATGAAGGCACTCATCGAGGCAAATGAAGGATTTATGGCACCTTATGGTTCAGATCTATGGACCCAAAAGGCGTGTGATGCGCTGAGCATGTTTTTTGAAACAAAGGTTCAGGTCTATTTCCTTCCAACGGGGACAGCCGCTAATGCCTTGGCGCTGGCTCAATTAACATCGCCTACGGGGGCTGTAGTTTGTCACCCTTTTGCCCATATTCGGACCGATGAGTGTGGAGCGCCCGGTTTTTTGAATCCAGGGATGGGGCTAATCCCCGGTGATGGCCCTCAAGGAAAAATAGCGCCAACATCTCTCAGCGCCATTTTAGAGCGATCAGAGGATCTCCGTCATCAACCCCCTAAGGTGTTGAGCCTGACTCAGACGACGGAGGTTGGCACCCTCTATTCTTTAGAAGAACTAGAGGCCCTGACCCAATCTGCACGTCTCAAACAGCTTAAGATTCATATGGACGGTGCCCGATTTATGAATGCGGTCATCGCTCTAAATCGATCACCCGCTGATATCACTTGGCGATTGGGCGTTGATGCCCTGGCGCTGGGCGCCAGTAAAAATGGGGGCGGCTACGGCGACGCCATCATTTTTTTTAACAGCGATATCGCCAACGACTTTGGCTATCGGGTAAAACAAGGCGGACACCTCAGCGCTAAAATGCGGCTGCTGGCGGCCCCTTTTCTAGGGCTTTTAGAAAAAAATGTGTGGCGGGAGAACGCAGGTCATGCCAATCACATGGCTCAACGATTAGCCACTCGACTTAAAACGGCGGGCGTCCCTTTGGCGTTTCCCTCTGAAGCAAATATGGTTTTTGTAAGGCTTTCTAAGGGCGCCCAAGGTCAGCTGAATGCGAAAGGTTGGGTGTTTAATCGACCTTTAGAGCATGGTGCAGCCCGTTTTGTCTGTGGCTGGAATGCTGACCCCAAGGCCGTGGATCTGTTGGCCCAAGATATCGTTGAAGCGGTTCAAGATTTTGAACAGGAAAGGCCTTGATGACCTCTAGAATCAGCGAAGCCATTGTCATCGTGGGGCTGGGTGAAATGGGCGAACTTTTCGCTTCAGGCTTTCTAAAAAAAGGTTACCCCGTTTTTCCGGTCTTAAGAGGGACGGATTGGTCCAAGCTACCATCCATCGTGCCAGAGCCCTCACTGGTTTTGATGGCTGTTGGCGAGACTCAATTGGATGATGTTCTTAAACGCTTACCGATGCCATGGCGAAAGGTCACTGCGCTGTTGCAAAATGAACTCTTACCTTGCCATTACCAACATCATGGACTCATTGATCCAACGATCATTACGGTGTGGTTCGACAAAAAAAAGGGGCGTCCCTCCATCTCGGTCTTACCGACCGTCATCTCAGGTCCCAAGGCCACATTGATTCAAGAAGCCCTTGAAACGGTGGAGGTACCCTCCAGAATCGTTCCTCTTGAGCAACAACTGTTCGAGATGATTCGGAAAAACCTTTATATCTTAACCATCAATATTGGGGGTATCGTCGCGGGTGGATCGGTCAGTTCTCTTTGGGCAAAGCATCGTGAGCTCGCAGAGGGGATCGCTTCAGATATTCTTTCCATTCAGGAAGCCTTAGTGGCTGAACCATTACCTCGAGAAGCCTTGCTGAACGGTATGGTTGAGGGGTTCGAGGGCGATCCAGAGCATGTGTGCATGGGGCGATAGTCACCTGATCGCTTAAGGCGGGCACTCTCAAACGCAAGAACGCAAGGTCTTTCGACCCCGTGGCT
>JBEIRQ010000111.1:0-5905 GCA_040375885.1 Methylococcus sp. | reverse complement strand
GGCGATGAGGAGGATTTGGGCGAAAAAATTAGGGTCGCCAATGGTGCCGCTGATGCGGTAGGTTTCCACGTGGCCGGAGAGGTTCTGCTTGGCGGCCTGGGCCAGGCCGCCAAAGTCAGAACCAAAGTCTTGAGTCAGGTATTGATAGACAGCGATCGCACTCAGTAGCAACGCACTGAGGATGATGGCCCAAAAGGCGGTCTCCAGTGCTTTCTCACGGTCGGTCTTTAAGATGATCATAAGGGTGAGGGCGAACAGGATGTCTTTTGCCAGATCACTAACGCCCAGTAGGGCGATATCGAGGTCTCTCGCGGACGTGAGTGATAAGAGACAGGCCATGAAATAGCCCGCCATAAGACCGAAGGGAGACCTGAGGCCCGATGGGTACTGATGGGTCATGATCATCTTGAAGGTGGCCATCAAGATGAGCCCAAGGACGAGTGGTGTGACGATGGAGGGTGCCTGATGATAATGAACCAAGGTATCTGATAGACGAGCGTGGCTGATGAAGATCAGAAGGCCCAGACCCGCCTTAAGGTTCACGCCGATCCAGGTAATCCCGATCAGCCCCATGATCGGGATCAGCGCAACCTCTGGATGGAACATGGCAGCGAGACCCATGCCGATCAGAGCGCCTAGAAAGAGTCCTGATATGGAATAGATGAAGGCGGGCAGGGGTTCATCCCTCACGAGATATCCGATGGGTTTGCTGTGGGGTTCCCTCGCAGTGATCCAGCGCGAAGGATTCATAGGAAAGGCCCTAATGGAGGTTGAAATCTTTGGTGTTTAGCAGGGAGATTGCAGCGGTGAGCGATGAGGCTGATAGCGGCGTCGGCGGGTTGGCCGTTGAACTCCCAGGACCTTCTTGTCTGCCAGTGCCAGGTATCGCGGCACATGGCGTTGATATCGCGTTCGGCTCGCCAGCCTAAAAGCGTTTTTGCAAGGCTTGGATCGGCGTAGCAGCTCGCCACATCACCCTCCCGCCGCGGTCCGAATTCGATGGGGATTGTCCGGCCAGAAGCGCGCTCAAATGAACGCACCAGTTCGAGAACACTGGTGCCTCGGCCGGTTCCGAGGTTTATTTCAGAGCACGTCGGTGCGCTGAGATGATGAAGAGCAGCCAGGTGCCCTTTTGCGAGATCCAAGACATGAATGTAGTCCCGAACCCCGGTTCCATCAGGCGTTGGATAGTCGTTACCCCAAATCCTGAGAGCCTTGAGGCGACCTGCCGCAACTTCACTGATATAAGGCATGAGGTTGTTCGGAGTGTCCCGAGGGGCTTCACCCATCGCGCCGCTTTCGTGAGCGCCCACTGGGTTGAAATATCGAAGGATGGCGATTTTCCATGTGGGGGAAGATCTAAAAAGATCCCGAAGCATGTCCTCAATGATGATTTTGGTTCGTCCGTAAGGATTAACGGCTGAGAGCGGATGGGCTTCCCCTAAAGGGAGTGATTGAGGAATTCCATAAACCGTCGCGGATGAGCTGAATACGAGAGTTTTCAGCCCGATGGTATCCATCGCCTGAAGCAATGAAAGAGTCCCCATGACGTTGTTTTCGTAATAATCGAGGGGCATTTCAATCGATGCACCGATCGATTTAAGGCCTGCAAAATGAATGACAGCATCACACTGGTACTCGGCCAGCGTTGCCTCCAAAAGTGCCCGATTGAGAAGACTTCCCTCCACAAAATCAGGTGTCCGACCGGTGATTTTTCGGAGTGAGAGAAGCACCTCAGCATAACTGTTACTGAGGTTGTCATAAATGACCGCCCGATATCCCTTTTCTAGTAATTCTGCACAGGTATGAGAACCGATATAGCCGGTGCCGCCGGTTACCAATATACTTTTGTAGTGATTTGTCAATACGTTTCTCTTTTTGTTATTTAATTCATCTGATTCCTTCAATACCATTTTTATGGTATAAGAATATTTATATTTATTTATTATTAGTGAAATATCTTATTGCCTATTTCAGGATAAATCGGCATTTTTGTGAATACGTATAAATACGGGGCGTGGACTTAAAGGGCTACAATCTGTATAAGTCCATGAGCCTTTGGGGAGGGGCTGGATCTTTTTGGGCAGCAGCACAAAAGGGATTGACAGCAATGATCAAGCCTCTTGGGGCATTCTTTATGAGGGAGTGTTCGCCATACGTTAAATTACGTATGTACGAATGATCAAAAAAAAACTGAAATAGAGAGGGTTTTTTTTTAAGGAAGACCCTCTCTGAAGAACCCCCTTTGCGATAGCAAAGGATCCTAAAATTCCAGAACTGGCCGGGAGCCTGGCGAAGTGGATGGAGGATGAGCACTCGATGATTGGCGGGACCATTCAGCCCGTCACGCTAGAATGCCTTTGGATTGAATCTCCTATTGAAGGCCCTTTTCACAGAGGTCATTAACACGACCGGTTGATCAGGGATGGACCGTGTTGTTGCGCGGTTAAATATTTGAGGAATCATCAATGACGACGCAAAAAGAAATACAAATTCTCAATGATGTCACCGGAGAGTTCACCCGGATCATCATTCAATATTGGGACCTTCTAGGGAGGCCGCCCCTGCAGGAATTTGTTTCCATGTTGCCTATGGAGCCCGCTTTTCAGCATATCAACCGCTCATGGGATAGAGCGACGACTGATGAGGATGCTGAAACCATCAATTAAGACCATCAGGTATCACCACCCAACCATGATAACCATTGAAACCTCGAATGTTTTGACCATGAACCTGTGTGGGGTAGTCCATGGATAAAGCCGTGGTGCATATTGTTGACGACAATATTGATCTTGCCCAAGTCATTGCTCATATGATGCGTAGCGAGGGTCTTGAGGCTAAATCGTATCGAAGTGCAGAAGAGTTTCTGGCGGCGGTGACACCGGAGGAGCATGGCTGTCTCCTTTTAGACCTTCGGATGCCCACCATGTCGGGTTTAGAGCTCCAGGAAGCGCTCATTAGTGCTCAAAGTATCCTCCCGATCATCTTTATGAGCGGGGATGGGGATGTGTCATCCGCCACCAGCGGACTTAAAGCGGGCGCGATCGATTTTATCGAAAAGCCCGTTCACGAAGCATCGCTGATGGCTGCAGTGAAAGAGGCTATCCGGCGCTCAGAAGTCTCACATCAGGAGCGAGAGAGGCAAGCAGAGAGGGCAAAGCTCTTTGCACGCCTTACCAATCGCGAAAATGAAATTCTTTGTCTAATGACCCAAGGGTTGAGTGCTAAGGAAATTGGAAAAAAACTCACTATCAGCCCAAGAACAGCGGAGATTCACCGTGCCCGAGTGATGGAGAAACTATGCGTTGGTTCTGCTGCGGAGTTGGTGACATTAGCCATTTCTTTCGGTGCCGCCCAACCGCCTTCCTTAGGTTCATAAATTCGAGGGTGATGACTTTGACTCTGCCCTCCAAGGTCCTATCGAAGGCTGCCGATCATTCTCATGAGTCATAGCATGTTCATGGGGACGAGATCGCCCCTTTCGGGGTCGACGCACCTCCTCGAATGGTTCGCATCGACATCCAACCCTTTAGCCTTATCCTGTGTTCTAGAGGATCATGCATGATGACTAATCTTCTTAAGGGTTAGCGCTGGACACATGTCCTCGCTGATCTCCTTTCCTGTCGTCGGTGTGGGCGCTTCTGCAGGTGGTCTTGAAGCTCTCATGGAATTCATTATTTCCATTGGAGCCCACCGGGGATTGGCTTGCATCATCGTCCAGCATCTCGACCCACACCATCAAAGTAATCTAGCTAATCTGCTCGCTGCGAAGACCATTCTTCCTGTCAAAGAGGGTATCGATGGGCTTGAGGTGGCTCCTGGTTGCATTTATGTCATTCCAAGCAATAAGGTCATGACCTTGGCTCAGGGGCGACTTCAGGTCACTCCAAGGAAACAAGACGAAGCCTCGCCAACCCCGATTAATCAATTGTTTTATTCGCTGGCCATTGAAGAGGAAGCCAATGCCATTGGCGTTGTCCTCTCAGGGACGGGGTCTGATGGTGCTTTGGGGTTAAAGGCCATTAAGGCAGGAGGTGGTCTGACCTTTGCCCAGGATGAGCGGTCGGCGAAATTCTTCGGGATGCCCAAGGCCGCCATTGATTTAAATGTCGTAGACCGTATCCTTGCTCCAAGGGATATCGCCAAAGCAATCCTTCGATTAGTGTCGCTGCCTAAAGCAGATCCGTCTGATGGCAATGACTTGATGCGATCTGAATGCGATCAACGTGAAGAGGAGGTGATCAACCGCTTATTAATCAAGGTAAAGCATTCAACCGGGGTTGACCTCACCCGTTATCGACGCGGAACGATTAAACGAAGGCTACTTCGTCGGCTGGCCCTGAATGGCTCGGAAACCCCCGAAGACTATTTGGCTTATCTAGAGGCGACGCCTGATGAAGCCCAGGTTCTGTTACAAGACTTCTTGATACCGGTGACATCTTTTTTTCGAGACCCAGAGGTGTTTGAAAGCCTTGCAACAACCGTCTTACCGCCTCTCTTGGATGGCCTTCATGGCCATCAGCGGGTTCGGGTGTGGGTGCCTGGGTGTTCGAGTGGCGAGGAGGTCTATTCCATCGCTGTGTTGTTCGCGGAGTATCTTGAACAGCGGGGGAAGCCTCTAAATCTTCAGATATTTGGAACAGACCTCAGTGAAAGTGCTATTGAAGTTGCTCGAGCTGGAATCTATAGGGAAGCCATTTCTCGCCACGTCTCGGACGTTCGTCTTCGGCGTTTTTTTGTAAAGATCGGAGGACATTACCGGATCACTCAATCGATTCGTGATTGTTGTGTCTTTGCACGCCAAAATGTGGTCTACGACCCCCCGTTTTCTGGGATCGATCTGATTAGTTGTCGGAACCTTCTGATTTACTTGGATGATTCTCTTCAGAAAAAGGTTTTACCTCTTTTTCATTATGCGCTGAATCCAGGGGGATTTTTGCTCCTAGGGATGTCAGAAACGCTGGGCGCTTCATCGCCTCTCTTTCGTGTCGTCGACAAAAAATTCAGGACTTTTATGAAAATGGCGTCGACTGGTACTGAATCCTTGACTCGGCTTGCGACCTCAAACCTTCCACAACTCCCAATGACGATGAAAGTGAACGACAGCAATGAAAAGGACGGTGTGGCTCGTTTGTCTAGCGAGGCAAACAGCCTTTCCATGAAACGCTTTGTCCCGCCAGCCATTCTTTGTGACGGCGATCTCAATGTCTTGGAATACCGGGGTGATACCGTCCTATTCATGGCGACACCCGTTGGGCCGCCGACCAAAAAACTGTTGAAGTTACTGCGTCCAGAACTGCTGGTTCCTTTATCCAATGCCCTCTCAAAGTCTCGGAGCGAAATGGCGACAGCTCGCTGTGAAGGGATGCGTCTAGGTCATGGGCAGGAAGATCTTGTTGTCAACTTGGAAGTCGTTCCGTTTCGGCTCAAGGGGGAAGAGCCATTGTGTTTTATCGTTTTTTTTGAGCACCAACGGGTCCCTTGCGAGAGAATGAAAGGAAGGCCCTCAGGATTCTTGACCTCACTGGTCATGAGATTGAAGGATCGATGGTTATCCCACCCCCCGCCCAAATCTCCAAGGAATGAAGAATTTAATCGGCTGACGCAAGAATTAGAGTCGACCCAAACCTATATCAAGGCGATCCTCGAGTCACATGAGGTGGCCATGGAGGCGCTGAAAACCGCGGAAGAGAAATTATCCATCTCTAATGAGGAATATCAATGCACGAACGAAGAGTTGGAGACTGCAAAGGAAGAGCTCTTGTCAAGCAATGAAGAGCTTCGCTCGAGGAATCGCGAGCTGAGTGGATTAAATGAGAGTTATTTGGTTGCCCGTGTTTTTTCTGAATCGATTGTTGAGACCGTCAATCAGCCATTGTTGGTGCTCGATACAAAAGCCAGCATC
>JBEIRQ010000274.1:0-2931 GCA_040375885.1 Methylococcus sp. | reverse complement strand
TGATCTATACCCTTCAATTTTGGATCCACTTCGCTTTGTTGACGCATTCGGGCCCGGGTGATGACTTCATGACGCCTGCGTTTCAGGCGACACTTGAGGGGAGTCGTTATGCCCTTGAACGAGAGGGGCTTCAACGGCCCCATTTCTTCGAAAAATTTGTTGAGCTTAATCAGGAAATGTTCAGGGCGAATGCCAGGATGACGACAGGTCACCCCTATAGCTCGGCCTGGTATACCTGGCCTTTGATGTTCAGACCGATTTTTATGTGGCAGGGTGGACCCCTCGAACGCATCTCCCTTTTCGGCAACCCGGTCATCTGGTGGGGGTCGACGATCGCGGTGTTGACGATTTTTCAGACCACGCTTTGGCTCAGGCTTCGATATCTCGACGCCACCGGTCGTCTTCTTCTCCTTGGATGGTTGATGAATCTCCTGCCATTTATGGGGATCGAGCGGGTGATGTTCATCTATCACTATCTATCGGCGCTGGTCTTCGCCATCTTGCTGTTGGTTTATCTCGCAGAGCGCCTGCCGGGTTCTCGCCGCGTCACCTTAGGTATCGCCCTCTTTGCACTCGCAGGCTTTGGTTATTTCGCCCCTTGGATCTATGGGTTTCCCTCGAGTCGCCCTATGGCATGGCTGTCGTCCTGGATCTGATCGTTGTGGTTGCTTCTAGATCCAGGACGAGACGCTTCCGATCTTTGAAGGCATCAGGAGAGTGCCAATGCCGCGGTCGGTCAGGAGTTCCAACAGCACCGCGTGTTCCACGCGACCATCGATGATATGGACGCTCTTGACGCCACCCCGAAGGGCGTCGGTGGCGCAGCCGACCTTTGGAATCATGCCGCCGCTGATGGTGCCATCCTCGATTAATTCATCCACCTCCGCCAGTGAGAGCCCGGTGAGTAAGGTGCCTTCTTTGTCGAGGATGCCTTGTGTGTTCGTCAGTAATAGCAGTTTTTCGGCGTTCAGGACCTCAGCCATTTTGCCGGCTACAAGGTCTGCATTGATGTTGTAGGAAAAGCCATCCTCGCCGACTCCAATCGGCGCAATCACCGGGATGAAATCGCTGGCGACCAGCGTATTGACGATCGAAGGATCAATACTCCTAACCCGGCCGACGTGCCCTAGGTCGAGAACCTCAGGTTCGTCACTATCAGGGGAGCGTTGGGTCACTGAAATCTTTTCGGCACGGACGAGGTCGCCATCTTTGCCGGTGAGGCCGACCGCTGCCCCGCCGTGCTGATTGATAAGGTTGACTATTTCCTTGTTAACGAGACCCCCAAGCACCATTTCAACCACGTCCATGGTCTCGGCATCGGTGACCCGCATCCCTTGGATGAACTGGCTGGTTTTCCCCAGTCGCTCCAAGAGACGACCGATCTGGGGGCCTCCCCCATGAACAACCACGGGATTGATGCCAACCAGTTTCAATAAGACGATGTCACGAGCGAAGCTGTGCTTTAAATGCTCTTCGGTCATGGCGTTGCCACCGTATTTGACGACCAAGGTCTTACCCTTAAAGCGGCGGATATAAGGAAGCGCCTCAATCAGAACATGAGCGACTTCAGCGGCTGATTCGGTTTCGAGGAGGGCTTGAGTTTTCACGGGCTGAGGGACATCCTTTAAAGAGACAATGACAATTACTGACGGCCAGTATGGCCAAAACCGCCATCGCCGCGATCGCTTTCGGTGAAGGCTGAAACCCGCTCGAACTGCACCTTGACGATGGGGACAAAAACCATTTGGGCGATGCGGTCGCCGACCGCAATGGTGAAGGTTTCATGGCCTCGGTTCCAGCAAGAAACAAAGATTTGACCCTGATAGTCAGAGTCAATTAGGCCGACCAGATTACCAAGGACGATGCCATGCTTGTGACCGAGCCCAGACCTTGGAAGGATCACGGCGGCCATGCCATGATCACCGATGTGGAGGGCAAGACCCGTCGGAATCAGATGCGTTTCGCCAGGAGCGAGGGTGAGCGGTTCTTCAAGGCAGGCGCGAAGATCAAGACCTGCAGATCCCTCCGTAGCGTAATCCGGTAGGGGAAAGTCTGATCCGAGCCTTGGATCAAGGATCTTAAGTTGAATGGGATGCATGGTAACGTTCCAGAATAAGAGTCAATAATTCTGCGGCAAGCTGAGTCTTATGGGTCCTCGGCAGCAAGCGTTGTCCGCCTTCCCAAAAAACCATGAGTTCATTGTCATCAACCTCAAAACCCTGATGATCGCCAACCTGGTTGGCGGCGATCAAATCAAGTGCCTTATGCTTGAGTTTCAATTGGGCATGCGCCTCAAGGTTCTCGGTTTCGGCAGCAAATCCGACCGTAAAAGGACGATCATCGAGGGATGAAACCTGACCAATAATGTCAACGGTCTTATATAGTTCGAGTGTCAGGGTAGACGTTTCCTTTTTGATTTTTTGAGGCGCCATGATGGGGGCGTAATCGGCGACGGCGGCACTGCCAATGAACATATCGGCGGATGAGACGTGCTGAAGGACCGCTTCGAGCATGTCCTTGGCCGTTTCTACCTCGATAAAGTGATCGACCTTAGGGGGGCTTAGTGCGGTTGGGCCTGAGATCAACGTGACGACTGCGCCTTGTTGTTGTGCGGCTTCGGCTAGAGCATAGCCCATCTTGCCGGAGCTCCGATTGGAGAGATAACGCACCGGATCAATGGGTTCCCGGGTAGGACCTGCGCTGATCAGGAGTCGAAGACCTGCCCAAGGTCCTAATCCAAAGGCTTGTTCGAGCTCTTTAAGGATCAGGCCGGGTTCAAGGAGACGTCCAGGTCCAAACTCTCCACAGGCCTGTATCCCTTGATCGGGCCCTAAGAGATGGACCCCACGAGACTTTAGAGTGTCGATGTTTGCCTTCGTCGCGGGATGCTCCCACATCACCCGATTCATGGCGGGCGCCACCCAGAGGGGG
>JBEIRQ010000221.1:0-3338 GCA_040375885.1 Methylococcus sp. | reverse complement strand
GGGCCCGGGAGGGCGGCAGCATCAAGGATTGGCTTCCTGAGATCAAGCCAATCATGGAGCAGTACTGCGTAAGCTGTCATTCAGAAGGCGCCAGCATTCCTAATTTCAACCAGTTCGAAAACTTACAAAAGGTCGCCCAAGTGGATGAAGGGGCCAGTATCGCTAGCCTCACCCCGGGTCTCACATATTCATCTTTTTGGTATCGCTTTCATCTTCTTGTTTGTCGGTTGGATCTTCGGCATGGCCAATTTTCCAGAGCGCTGGAAGATTATTCTCATCGCGACGCCCTTTGTTTTCCTGGTGCTCGATGTCTTGTCATGGTGGCTGACTAAATACTTCCCTGTGTTTGCTTGGCTCACCATGATTGGCGGGGTCGGATCTAGTCTTGCCTCGGTGATCATGATCGTCACCTCTCTCGGTCAAATGTGGATGTGGGAGTTTCTTGAGAAACGCGATTAACCCCCCTTTCCTCTCAAAACCTTCTTCTCCATTTTGTTGCAGTTTGCGCTAAAAGACCCGCCATCAAAGGGTGACTTCAAGCGCCTTTTTCAACGTGATAGCATCTTCCCCATCGAATAGAATTTTTTTCTTATTTGGTAGATCATTCCATAAAACCAAAAACAATCATTCTCTAGGACTGAGGAGGGACGTGTATGAGCTTTGACTTTAGCCGGGTAACCAAGCGTGAATTCAATGTCGGCAACAAAGACCAGCAGATGCGCCTCGCTGGCGCTTTGGGCATCATGATCATCGCGGCCATCATCGAAAACGGCGTCCTTATGCTCTTAGGTATCGGCGTAGCGGCCCTTGCCTTCTTGAAATGGTGCCCCATCTACTCCGGGATGGCTAAATCGACCGTCACGAAAGGGGAGAAACCCCCGCTCTTTTGAAGATCCACCCGACATTAATCTCTAGAGTGACATGAGGATACGTCACTTTTTTAGGGACGTTTACAAGGATTTCCAAAAAGGGATTGGGAATTATGGTGTGCTCACTGTCACCATCGTTCTGATGATTCTGAGTCGCCCCTTCTTTGAGCCTGATGGCCAAGGCGGGGGACTCACAGACGCCTTCTTCCTGATCATCTTTCTGTCAGCCGTCCTCGCGGCTAGAAAGAAACCCTTCAATTTTGCCCTAGCCGGCGGCCTTGGGCTCTTAACGTTTTTCGCTAAAATTCACTTTCATTTCAGCACCCATACGCTGCTACCCCTCATCATCAGCGGAACCACGGCCCTTTTTTTTCTGAGTGTTCTTATCAATCTCGCGAGTGAGATATGGAATCAACGGCATAAGGTCAATGGCGAGGTCATTTTTGCAGCGATCTCGGCTTATCTTATGATCGGAATGACCTGGTGCTATCTCTACGAATGCATTGAATTGGCCTCGCCAGGGTCACTAAAAGGGCCTTTAGACGTGATGGTGAAGGACGATTTCTTCTACTTTAGCTTTGTCACATTATCGACCCTTGGTTTTGGGGATATCATTCCCGTTTCAAGGCTCGCCCGATCTGTAGCGATTATTGAGGCCATGACCGGGCAACTTTACCTCGCCATTCTCATCTCAAGACTGGTGAGTGCCCACGTTTCGGATCTAAAGCACCAAGCGACATTAAAGTTATCCCACGCCCTGAAAGATCAATCGGCGGAGATCGATTGACCGGCCCCTTTAAACCTCCTCGCTGAAGGACATTAAAGAGAAAAGATCGATGAAAAATATCCCACAACACCTGAAGTACACGGAGACGCACCAGTGGGCCCACCTGTTGGATGGGCATACCGTAGCGGTCGGCATCACCGATCATGCTCAGGCGGAGCTCGGCGATCTGGTCTATATCCAGTTTCCGAAAGTCGGCCAGCACATAGAGGCCGGTAAGCCGATTATCGTGGTGGAATCGGTAAAAGCCGCTTCTGATGTGTATGCCCCGCTTTCAGGGACCATTACAGCCATCAACGATGACCTTGGCATCGCACCGGAACAACTGAATGAAGACGCCTATGCCGCCTGGCTCATCAAGGTCACACCCGATGCCCCTGGCGCACTTGATGATCTTCTCGATGCCGGCGCCTATGATCGTCTTATCTCCTCGGAGACCTGATGGATCACTTGTCCCTATCGCGTCCCGATGACTGGCATGTCCATCTTCGAGATGGTGACGCTATGGCGGCGATCGTTGGCGCTACAGCACGTCAATTTGGTCGCGCGCTGGTTATGCCAAACCTTAGGCCTCCGATTACTCGGGTTCAAGAGGCGCTGAGTTACCGGGACAGGATTCTCGCTGGACTCAATGAGGGACATCCCTTCAATCCTCTGATGGCCCTCTACCTGACCGACGGTACGCCCAAAGAAGAGATTGCGCGCGTTGCCGAAACTCCCGAAGTGATCGGCTTTAAGCTCTACCCACAGGGGGCTACGACCCATTCAGAGGCCGGTATCCGATCACTCGAGGCCCTTGATCCTCTCCTAGAAACCCTGGCTCATTATCAGGTGCCGTTGATGGTTCATGGTGAGGTCACGGATAGCGACATCGATATTTTTGATCGCGAAGCACTCTTCATCGAACGCTATCTCGAGCCAATGAGTCAACGCTTTAGATCCTTAAGAATTGTCCTCGAACATATCAGCACCCGGGAAGGTGTGGAATTTGTCGAGCGGGCCACGGGTCCTATCGCCGGCACTCTCACCGCGCATCATCTCCTTTTAAACCGAAATGCTATGCTCGTGGGTGGCATTCAGCCCCACCATTACTGTCTACCGGTCCTTAAACGAGAAACCCATCGGCAAGCTCTGTTGGCTGCAGCGACCAAAGGTCATCCTCGCTTTTTCCTTGGAACCGACAGCGCACCCCACCTTAGATCACTTAAAGAGTCTTCTTGTGGTTGCGCTGGCTGCTATACCGCCCATCATGCCATCGAACTGTATGCCACCGCATTTGATCAGGTCGGGGCACTAGATCAGCTTGAAGGCTTCGCGAGTCATCATGGGGCAGACTTCTATGGCCTCCCCCGAAATACCGACATGATTCGGCTGCAAAGGGTTCCCACCGAGATCCCTGATGCGCTCCCCTTTGGAGAAGAGACCGTCATCCCCTTTATGGCCGGCCAAACCCTCCCCTGGACGCTGACTGAGGCCGAATGAAGGACTTTGGCTGAGGCCAGCACCCGCTGTCACCATATGGTAAAATAACCAGTTATTTCCAAGCTTTTAGCCGCGCTGGATCCACCGCTTCGGCTCAGTCATCATTCATCATGCAAGAACATAAGCTCACCCATCTCAAGCAGCTGGAAGCAGAGAGTATTCATATCATTCGTGAGGTCGCCGCCGAATTTGAGCGTCCGGCG
>JBEIRQ010000198.1:0-3659 GCA_040375885.1 Methylococcus sp. | reverse complement strand
TGTTCGTCCAAAGTGTCAAAGGCCAAAAGATCGAAGCCCTTGCTTCTGATTTTAAGGAGGTGGCCTATGACGTTCCAAAGGCCATAGCACTGCTTGGACATGGCGAAATAAACAGCCTAAATAGTCCTTGGGGCCATTTATCTTCAGCCGTGATCGATCGTCTCCTCCTCCATGTCAAAGGACCTGAGGTGCGATTTGGGCAGTTGACACTGAAAGACGCTTTGATTCAAAAGTTATCCTTGAAGGAAGCGCTCCTGAAGGAAGCCGAATATGTCGTTGAGGATCAGGTTTTGAGGTTTGAGGAGATGGATCTCGTAGATTTCAAGGGTGAGGTCAAGACCCATGAGCAGGTCTTACCGAAGGTCCAAGAGCCAGGTTTTGGATGGGCCAATGATCCGAGACCCCTGAAGATGGGCCACCTCCATCTTCAGGAAGGGGCGATTGATTTCCTATGGCATCGGCTTCTTTTGACCCGATTAAGGGTTGACCAGTCAGTCTTTGATA
The DNA here is from genome assembly GCA_040375885.1 of Methylococcus sp. Lineage (GTDB taxonomy): Bacteria > Pseudomonadota > Gammaproteobacteria > Methylococcales > Methylococcaceae > UBA6136. Next base: position 3,155 of record JBEIRQ010000198.1, on the reverse strand, counting down.
TTCGGAAATTAAACTCCGGAGGGATTCAGTTGATTGGATTTGAGAATCCTTCGATGATGCCAACCGAGTCCTCCTCATCCTCAAAGCCATCCACTCCTTGGCGCTATACCATTGATGACATCGACATTCGTGGGGTCGATCTTTATCTCCAGGATCTCTCCCTTGATCCTCCTGCTCGCCAACGCTTCATGGGCACTGAATTGGTGGCTGAACATGTCTCCTCGTCAAAAGACCAAACCTTTAATTTCGCCATCAAAAGCCATCTCGGTGACAGTGGTAAATTGGAAGTTCAGGGGCGCGCGGAACTCAATCCCCCGAGAGCGAATTTTCGATTTGGTGTCGATAAACTAAGACTTCGGGCTATTGAGCCCTACTGGCGTCCTTTCACGACGGTTGAAGTGGTGAATGGTCGACTCAACCTCTGGGGTGATGTGATCCTTCGAGAACATCGAGGATTACAAGTCGACTACAGTGGCGGCGCTGATCTTGTTGGCATTGAATTAGAGGATCAGCAGCATAACCCCATCGCTTCCTGGGACTCGATGAAATTCGATGGATTGTCGATCAGTCAACAGCCCTTCCGGTTCGTTACCCGGGTGCTCACCCTCAAAAATCCTCATGCCAACATTCAAATGAATGAACAGCGTGATTTAAATGTCAGTCATCTTCTTCGATCGAGTGAACCTTTCGTCCCTGCTATATCTTCGACCAATGGGACCCATTCCCCGTATGCATCAAAAGACCCACTCCCGACGGCGTCCATTGGACTCCTAAGGATCGAAAATGCAGGGGTTGATTTTAGCGATCTCTCGATAAAGCCCGGTTTTCATGTGGAGATCAAAGACCTCAATGGCACCAGCACGGGTATTTCATCGCGCGCTGACGGCATGGCATCGCTGTTGATGGAAGGTCACATCAATCTCCTGACACCCGTCAAAGTCTATGGTGAATTGGATCCAGTCGATCATGCTGAATATACCGATCTCAATCTCGCCTTTAAGGGCCTTAATCTTACGAGCTTCTCTAATTACAGCGGCCGGTTTGCAGGCTACCGAATTGAGAAGGGCAAGCTCGATATGGCCGTCCGCTACCGCTTGGATCACGGCGTTCTTGATATCGAGAATCAAGCATTGATCGATAATCTAACCCTTGGGGAAAAGGTCGATCCTGAGGCTTCGACCTGGTTAGTGGATCTCGCCCTTTCATTGCTCCAAAATAATGATGGGAAGATTGATATGAATCTTCCCATCAATGGTGATCTCACCAATCCAAATTTCAGTCTTTGGGACCTTTACCAGGATGCCTTTACCCATCTCCTCGGGAAAATGGTTCGTTCTCCTTTATCTTTGATTCCGGGTGATAGCGAGCCATCATCGATGACCCTCGAGACGATTGCGTTTACCCCCGGAGAGGATGGCCTTGATGAGACGGCCCTGTTCAAACTCAAGGCCGTAGCCGCTCGATTGAAGGCGACCCCTGGCACCCATCTCGACATTCGACCTGTGATGGCCCCAGGTCGTGATCACCATGGGCTTGCCCAAAAGGCCTTGGAGGCTCAACTCAAGGTTGAACAGAGAATGGATTTAAGGCGCCGTGGTATTAAGGTCGCAGATCAACTCATGCCGCCCATCAGCGAAGAGGAAGCTGATCGCCTGTTCACGATCTACTTTAGGAAAAAGTATCCAACCCCCAGTGACTTTCATGGTCTAGATCTGGAGGAGGCCTCCGTTCTCTCTCCTGAGGTCCTTCAAAAAGCCCGTGAAACCGTCCTTTCAGAGTGGCTGATTGGTGAAGTTGAGCTTCAGCGCCTAGCGCTTCAAAGGGCGGAACATATTCGGGAGAACCTGGTGAAGGAGGGTGGGGTTCCAGACAGTCATCTCTATCTTCGCGATCTCACCACCATCACCAGCGAGTCCTCACCCATTACCGCTGACCTTATTTTGAACCGAGAATAATGGGTGGTGAGCGGGAATCTTTTGGGGGCTCTTCAGTCATAAATGGTGTGGATTAGGAGGTGGATCGACAATGGTCCGTTTCCCCTTTGATGGCTCTTTGAGCCCTTCGGCCGGTCTACAATGCGGCAACTCCCGATCCCTCGATGTTTTGTTCCAGCCACAAGGAATCCTGCCATGATAGATCTATTGATCGATATCCCCTTGAGTCTTCTCCTTTATGCCGGAGTGGTCTACGGGTTCCGCTTTCTGCATCCCCTTCATGATCAGGCGGCCCCTTTTGCCGCATCGCCTATGGTTGAATCAACAAAGAACGTCATGATCATGACAGAGGCCTTTGAGCGACCCTTAGCCCCTAAGGAAGATCTCCTCATCGGTGGCCATGTGCCGAGCGATGACGTTCTTGAACGTCATTTTCTTCAGTACCTTGCCATGGTCTTCGAGGCGCTTTACCCCGCCCCTCAAGAATCGGTTCAAAGGCGTCATCATGTCCAGTGGCTAGGCCATGAAGTTTTGAAGGTGCTTGCTTCAGAATCTTATTATGAAGACCTCATCGATCGCTATGAATCACTGCAACACCCTTCCTTGCCGCTGGATCTTGAGGAAGAACTTTCTATGGCTATCTCAGCCTCCCTTCCAGTCGCTGATTTAAAGACGATCGAGGAACCTGCAGAAGCCCAGCCCCTCTTGCATCTCCCAGAGGATTCGGTCCTGAGGCGTCACGTGATCCATCGCCTAGTCAGCGAGGTTGAATCGCTCTTTCCTCGTCCGACAGACAGTGTGCTTCGGCGTCATTATGACCAATGGCTCCATGCCGAATGGCATGAATGTCTTCACCTTTAAGAGATCGATTGATGTCACCAATCAGCGAGTTCAAAATCACGAGCATTGATGGGGCTTTAACCTCTTTGAAGGACTTCGAAGGGAAAGTCCTTGTGATCGTCAATGTGGCTTCAAGGTGCGGATTCACGCCACAATATGAAGGGCTTGAAGCCCTATATCGCCGCTACAAGGATCAAGGGCTGGTGGTCTTGGGGTTCCCCTGTAATCAATTTGGCCAGCAAGAGCCTGGCAGTGATGACGAGATCAAGGCCTTTTGCCGGACAACCTATGACGTCACATTTCCAGTCTTTAGCCGCATTGAGGTCAATGGTGATCACACCCACCCACTCTATAGCTACCTCAAGAAGGAAGCTAAAGGCC
>JBEIRQ010000030.1:0-11031 GCA_040375885.1 Methylococcus sp. | reverse complement strand
GGCGCTTAGGGTACCGAAAGGCAAAAGCCTTCTAAATCATGAAAATCGGGCGTCGGAGTTGGGTGATGCAGTGCCCAAAAGCTCATCGTCCCATCAGTTTCTAGGAGAATGGCCGAAAGGCCTAGTCTCAAGTGGGATCCCCCGCAGGAGGACTCTGGGAGAAGTGAGTGAATAGAAAGCCGCTGAGATGAGCGCTCCATGGAGACTTTGGGTGCTATGGCAACATTCGTTGGGGTCATGCCGCTCCGGTAATCACTGAAATCGTAAATGGCCCAATCACCCGAGGGTGAAAAGTTATACTCACGGTAGCTGGCACTGGGTTCGAAACGGATAAAGGCTTCAAAGCAGGTGGCCTGCCAAAGACCATCACGCCGACTTGGCCTCGCCTTAGGGGTGGCTGTCAGAATGTGCTCGACATCACCTTGAAGCTCGAACTGAAGCTTAAGATCCTGCTGAGGGCCATAGGCCACATTGCAGCTGAGGCTGAATTTCGCGGTGGGGGGACGCGATGGATGAAACTGAAGCGACACCGTGGCCATGTGCCATTGTAACCGCTAAGCTTTATCGAGTTTGCGTTATGTTGATAGGTCGATGAGCCTTTTCCTCCCTGAGGGGGGGATCCCATCACAAGGAACGTTTCCAGATTTCTAAGAGGTTCTGCATCATGAAAGGTCAAGGGTTGAGATCTTGGGGCTTCAATGGGTTTTTAAGATCTGTGGGCATCGATGGGGCAAAGGCTCTGCCTTGGCTTTTAGGTTCCTGCCTGGTGATGGTCTTCCTGGTGGGCTGTTCCTGGATGAATAGGGACGACGCTGATGGCACCCCATCTCCTGGGGAGGTCAAAAACCGGCAACTGAGCGAAGCGGAATACCTTAAAGGGCTGGCGGCGGGAAAGGTCTCCTATCCAAAGGATGTGAAACCCATTCTTGATCAACGCTGTGTGGTCTGTCATGGCTGTTACGATGCCCCCTGCCAACTCAAGCTGGAATCACCGGAAGCTCTCGATCGTGGGGCCAGTAAGGCGTTGGTCTACGATGGTGCTAGGATGCAGTCGATGGCGCCAACCCGGATGGGCGTAGACGCCAAAAGCACCGGGAGCTGGCGGAAGAGGGGTTTCTACCCGGTCCTTAACGAAGGGGGTGATTCAGAGGCTGACGAAATCAATCACGCCGTTTTGGCACGAATGCTCTTACTGAAAAAAGCAAACCCGCTCCCTTCAAGTGGCTTGTTGTCGAAGGATTTTGACCTTGGCGTTAATCGCTCACAGGAGTGCCCTACCGACGCCAGTTTTGACGCGTTTGCTAAAAAACATCCTGCTTGGGGTATGCCCTATGGATTGCCGGGATTATCCCCTCAAGAGCACCGTGTTCTCATCGGATGGCTCAAAGAGGGGGCTCGCTACCCTTCACCAACCGAGCCATCCAGGGTGACCTTAAAGTCTATCCTCCGAGTCGAGACCTTTCTCAATGGAGATTCAGCCAAAGAGCGCTTGGTCGGACGTTATATCTATGAGCATCTTTTTATGGGGCACCTCTATTTCAAAGGGGATACCCATCGGACGTTTTATCGGCTGGTGCGCTCGACTACCCCCAGCGGCGTCCCGATCGATGAGATTCCAAGTATTCGCCCTTATGATGACCCAGGGTCCCGCTTTTATTACCGTTTAAAACCGCTCCATCAGACCATCGTTGACAAGAACCACGATATTTATGAGATCGGTGATGACCGTCTTCGCCGCTGGCGCACGCTTTTCCTCAATGAAGCTTATGAAGTTAAGGCAGTCCCTGGTTATGACCCTGGGTTAGCCGCCAATCCCTTTTTAGTGTTTCAGGATTTGCCGCCGCAGGCGCGTTATCAATTCATGTTGGACGATGCCTATTACTTCATTTCAGGCTTTATGAAGGGACCGGTATGTCGAGGGCAGGTCGCATTGAATGTCATCCGAGACCAGTTCTGGGTGATGTTTTACGATCCTAAAAAGGACCTGATCAGTGGTGACGCCCAGTTTCTGAAATCAGGGGCTAATCTCCTCCGTCTACCAAATGAAAAAGAGGCGGATGTTGGCGTTGAGGATATCGTGATCACCTATACCGAGTCACAGAAGGCTTACCTCAAGGCCAAGGATGATTATCTCAAGGCGCTCCCTGACAATGCCCGTAACACGGTGGATGCCCTTTGGACGGGAGAGGGGAGAAATCCTAATGCCGCGCTGACCGCATTCCGCCATTTTGATAGTGCCTCCCTATCCTATGGCTTTGTCGGTGATCGCCCACAGACGGTTTGGTTGGTTGATTACCCCCTGTTCGAGCGGATTCATTACCTTCTGGTCGCGGGCTTTAACGTTTTTGGGCCAGTGACCCATCAGGCGGCGACTCGCCTTTTTATGGATCATCTGAGGTTAGAAGCTGAGAACAACTTCTTAAGCCTTTTTCCAGCCTCTCAGCGGCCGAAGATCTATCGGCAATGGAATCGGGGTTTGCTATCTGAGATCAAGTCCGCTGTGGTGAATCCCTACTACGGTTATGGGAAAGACACGGGCGTCCATTTCACCTCGACGCACTATGTCCAAGAGCTCTTTGGCCAGGTGGAGCAAAAGCTTGGGACGGCGATTGGCCCTTCGGTCACGCTTCACCGCTGCCCACCGAAGGCGTCTTGTGATCGGATAGAGGCTCGCCCCGATCAGGTGGAGATGGAGCGGACCTTGAAGCCCTTAACCTCATTGGTCGGCGGGGGGATCCAGTATCTTCCGGAGCTTTCCTTGATCCGGATCCATGATCAGGCTCAGAGCTCCTTAGAGGGTCGGGTTTACTCCCTAGTCAACAATAAGGCACTAGAAAATGTTTCTCTGATGTTCTTGGAGAGTCTTCGCCGCTTGCCGGAAGAGGACACGTTGACTGTCGTTCCTGGCATTGTTGGAAGCTATCCCAATTTCTTCTTCGACGTCCCAAAGGATCGCTTAAAAGACTTTGTCTCGCGCATCTTGACCTTGAAGACCTCTGAGGACTTCAGCCGGATCGTTGAAAGCTATGGGGTACGGAGAACAAGACCTGACTTTTGGAGTTTTTCTGATTTCTTCAATCAGAGTCATCTTGAGGAAGCCCCGATTTCATCGGGGCTCCTTGATCTCAGTCGGTACGAAAATCTCTAGGGACGGTAGCCTTCTTTCAGGCTTAGAAGGCTTTTTTTGAAGGATTTTGGAGGGGATTGGGTTTATTTGATCAGCATGACCGGTAGATCGCTGGATTCAATCACCTTGGTCGTCACGGACCCTGAAAGCAGTGCCATCAGAGGGCCGAGGGCGCGGCGGGTTCCCATGACGATCTGGTCGCACTGCTGCTCTCTCGCAAATTGGACGATGACCTCAGCGGGATCACCAACACTCACATGAAACTGATGAGGAATGCCTTTTTGCAGCAATTTTTCTTTGTAAGGCTCCAGTACCTTAAGGCCCTGCTCAAGGTGAAAATCGCGGATCTCGTTTTCGCTGATAAAACGTCCTACGTCTCCGTGGATCAGAGGTTGCACGTTAAGGAGGTGAATTTCAGCAGGACTCCCTAAGCGATCGAGCCACGCTAAAAACGAGTCGAGCATGGTGGGCGTCGAGTCCGTATCGTCAATGGGAAGAAGTAATTTCAGCATGGGGGTCATTCTCCAGAGGCATCGCTGGGAGGTTTTGGTTGTTCGTGGGCGAGGTCAACCAAATGGATCTCGGGATGCAGGGTGCGTTTTTTGAGCCATTTCCCTATCACAATGACCAGCACGGCACCGGTGATGGGGATGACAGTGTGGGCGGGGGCGCCTTCGTTGAGCCAGGACACGCCGGCCAGTGCGGGTTCAGTGACCAACATTTCACCGGCCACAAAACCAAGGATGGCAGCGCCTAGCGTAATGATCGTCGGGTAACGATCCATCAGCCTTAAAATCACGGCGCTGCCAAAGATGACCAGCGGGATGCTGATGCCAAGACCACAGATCAGCAGGAGATGGTTCCCTTTGGCAGCCGCAGCCACCGCCAGAACATTGTCGAGGCTCATGACCAGATCAGCGAGGAGAATGGTGCGGATGGCTGCCCCTAGATCGTTTTGGTTGCTGACATCCTTATTGTGACCCTCGCCGGGTGTGAGGAGCTTTAGAGCAATGAAGAACAGGGCGACGCTTCCGATTATTTTGAGATACGGGAGGCGCAGTATCTGGAGTGCGACGATGGTTAGACCGATGCGCATCAAAATGGCAGCCACGGATCCCCAGACAATCGCTCGGTCACGATCCCGCTCCGGGAGTGATCTGGCGGCAAGGGCGATCACGACGGCGTTGTCCCCTGATAGGACGATATTCACCAGCATGATCTGGCCAAGGCTCAGCCAGAAGTTCGGGTCATAGAGAAGTTCGGACATCCATGCATCTCCGGTTTGGAATAGGTCCTCTAGCCGCTTAGGGAGCGATCATGGTCTCGGGATAGGGCCCAACCCATAGTCAACTCAACAAATTTCAGGGAATTCTAACAGGCGCTTCGAGAGGATGTTGGTTTAGACCGACTGATGATGGTTCTTTAGTCGAGGGTATCTTGGGTTTTTAGGAGGGATTCAAGGCCCGCAAAAGCTTTGTGTGTGGTGGTTGAGGCGCGGGTACTCTGATCCTTTCCATAGAGGTCCGCATTGTTGTACCTCGAGTGTTCGTCATCGTGGCAATAAAGGCATAGCAGTTCCCAGTTACTCCCATCAAGCGGATTGTCATCGTGATTGTGGTTACGGTGGTGAACAGTCAGTTCTGGGAGGTTCTGAAGGTTAAATTCTCTCGTACAGCGCCCGCAGACCCAAGGGTAGAGCTTTAGGGCTCGTTCACGATAGCCTTTTTCACGATCCTCTTTGTCCTTCCGGGCGTTGGCCACTACCTGATCCAGTTTGTTATGGTTGAGTCCGCCTCTGCGTTTGATCGCCATCGAAAAAGCTCCGGTTGAAATGGCTAATGAGTGATAGCTTGAATGAATGATCGTCTGAATTCAATTTTGAGGGCTGCTCTTAAAGCCGATGGTCTTAGGTGCTATGAAGTGAATGCCACAGAATCTTCAGCGCCACTAGCCACAAACTGATGATCATCAATGCCCCAAGCCACTTAAGACGTGGATCATTGAAGGGAGTCTCTGCTGCCTGCTGACGGCAGGTGGTGGTGACGTCTTTGGGGGTCAGGTGGATGGCGAAAGCGATCAATGCTGGAAGCAGAATTAGCTCATCCAGAAAGCCAATCACTGGAATGAAATCCGGGATGAGATCAATGGGGCTCAGCGCATAACAAAGGGTCCCATAAAGGATGATTCGGGCAATGAGCGGGGTCTTTGGGTGCCGCACCATCAAGGTGATCATGATGATGTCCCGCCGGAGTGTCTTTGCCCAGGCTTTGAGCGAGGCCAGCCAGGTTGAGGCTTTCACTGCCGGGGTCAGTGGCTTGAAGGGGCGGAGGTGGGGTTGCGCCTGATCTTCAGGCACCTTATCAGGCGAAAAGCCCGATAAGGTGCGCTTTGGAGATTTTGCTTATTTCTTCATCACGGTGGTCGGGCTGACATCGCGGGGAAGAATCGGTGTTTCTGTGCTGATCTTGAGGTCTGACAAGAGATTGAGTTCGTTCTCGATCTGCAGGAACTGACCCGCGATCAGGGCTGAAGTCGCCTTCTTAATCCGGCCGTAGTATTTTCTGAAAAGTTCGTTGCGGTCATCACGAATCTTCAATGAACGAAGTGCCAGGTTGTCGGCGATCTCATCGTTCATGTTTTCGTAGTTGGCCGCGTAATCACGAATGATGCTGTAACGCTCATCGTAGACTTTCTTGAGTTCTGCCTCATAGGGGTAGTATTCCCGCCAGAAAGCATCGTGCTCTTGGGCGTTGAGGTTCAGTGCTTTTTCGATCAGAGCGACTTTCTTCTCCCGATATTTGGCGCGATCGGCATCCAGCGCCTTCATTTCAGGATCGTTAGCAGAGATCGGGGTGAGGGGCTTTGGCGTCTGGGCGCAGCCACTGAAAAGAGTGGCAGCAATCAATGTTGCAGCTGCCGCGGCGCGAAAAAGAGTCTGTTGAGCATTCATGGCTTCGTCCTTTTGTGGTACTCGGTTGCTGACGTCAGCGTTGATTCTAAGATTCCGGTTTGGTGGTGGGCGCGAGAGATCTAAGACCTCACCGCGCGGCTTCATTCTAGCGCAAGGAAATGAAGAAAATGGAACCTTAATCGGAGGGGGGGTTTTAAAGCGGTTGCTGGTCAAATCCATAGAAGCTTTTGTTGAGGTAATAAAGCACATCTTCGATTTCTTCATAGGACCAGGTATTTCCCGTGTGTGATGCCGAATCCTGGATCCTCCGCCTTGGGGTGTCGAGGTTCTTAATTTTCTTATTGCGGGGATGGAGGAGGTTCTCACGACTGGATTCGCAGTGCTGTTTATAAAGGTCTTGACCACGACCAGGTTTTTGCGCCAAGAAGGAGGGAACTCCATTCGCTTTCTACGAAAAGGTGGTCACTTAGTTGCCTTCCTTTAACCCATATTTTCGAACTCGGTAACGCAAGGTTTCTCTAGTGGTTCCAAGCGCGCGGGCAGCTGCCGTCACGTTCCCTTGATGGGTCGTTAATGTGGTCTCAATGATGTAACGGTCCATATCATCGAGATCCATGCTGCCATCAAGAGGTATCAGGAGGCCCGTCCGAAGATCCTCCGCTGAAATCGATTTTGGAGGCTGGGTGTTGAGTTGAAGCCATTGGGCAGGGAAGATGGGCCCTTCGGCAAACAGCACACAGCGTTCGACGACGTTGCGAAGCTCCCGGACATTTCCTGGCCAATCGTGATTTCTGAGTTGCTCCCAGACCTTATCTGGGATGGTTCTCACTTGTTTTGCCGCCTTGGCATTGAGTTCTGCAATGAACAGAGGGACCAGCTCATCAAGATCCTCTCTCACTTCCCGCAAGGGGGGTAGATGAATTTTGAAGACGCTCAGCCGGTGATAGAGATCACTTCTAAAGCTGCCCTCCCTGACCATGGATTCAAGGTCACGGTGACTGGCGGCAAGGATTTGGACATCCACACTGATTTCGCGCTCGGAACCGAGGCGTCTAAATTTACGATCCTCAATGGCTTTTAGGAGTTTAGCTTGAAGGTCGAGAGGCATTTCGCCGATTTCATCGAGGAAGAGCGTGCCGTTATCCGCCTGTTCAATCAAGCCTCGATGGCGGCCACTGGCCCCGGTGAAAGCGCCGGCCTCATGGCCAAAGAGTTCAGATTCCATGAGGTCTCGAGGGAGCGCCGCGCAGTTGAGCTCAACCAGCGGGTGAGGTCCTCGGCGTCCGCCATGATGAAGAATGCGCGCGACTAAACCTTTGCCGGTCCCTGTTTCACCGCCAATGATGATCGCGCTGAAAGGGACGCGGTTCAGCCGCGTCAACATTTCCCGGATAGCTTCAGCGGCATGGCTTTTACCGACAAAGGCGGTTGGAGAAAAGCGTCTGGAGCCTGCCTCAGCCTGTTCTAGGAGTCGGCGTTGAGCCTGAGCGCTCCGGGTCGCGCTGGCCATCACCAGGTCAAGGCGCGACATTTCACAGGGTTTTTCAAGGAACTCATAGGCTCCGAGCCTGAGGGCACGAACCGAATCCTGGACGCCCCCATAGCCCGTTAGGAAGATCCATTCGGCGTGAACCAATGAGTTTTTGATGTCCTCCATGAAATCAAGTGCATTGCCGTCAGGCAGGTTCATGTCGGTGAGGACAAGGAGTGGCTCGAGTCGACCTTCCTTCAGGAGTTGTCGCGCATCACCCAGCGTTCGAACCCATTCGACCTCCCAGCCCTCTTTCCCATAATGCCGCGTTAATTCCTGTCCGAGGAGTGCTTCGTCTTCAATGATGAGGAGAGTGTGGGGCATAGAGGCTTGTCTGTGGCTAATGGATTTTCCTGGCAACGTTCGCTCTTAGCGAGCCGATGGACGGATTTCGACCGGGCGGCCGGCGCAGATTCTCATGTAGATCCCTGAGGCCGAGATGCCGTTCAAAACAGAGGCAATGGCGACCAGTGGGGCCATCCAGGCATGTTCGCTGCTGAGATGGAACAGCATGAGATCTTGCCCTAGAAAGGCCGGGGTGATCGGAAATCCGACCAATCCAAGGAAGGCCAGAAAGAATAACAAGGCATGGAGGGGCATTTTTTCATCCATGGCGCGATACATATAAGGGTTCATTATCGGCCCATCGATAAGGCTCATCCTCACAATGAGGAGAAGGCCCAGCAGCCAAGCCGCAATGATGCCGCTAAAAAAGAACACCAGGTACCCCTGTTCATCACTAACCAACGAGGTGGCGACACCAGCGAAGAGCGTACTCAGGCCGACCTGGTTCCAGGTCCATATCGGGGTCCTTTTGCGGCTGAAGGCGATCGCTGAGAGATAGACCATGCCAAGCGCTGCAAGAAGGCCAAGGTAAGGCCGAATGTTGAAGCCCTTTTCAAAGAGAAGAAGCCCTATCCCAAGGGCCACCAGGAGGGTGGCCGTCTTTAAGAAAGGATGGATTCGACTCAAGAGATGGCCAAGGGCTCTGAAGGAATCCCAGAGGACGGATCGCACCATCGTTTCGAGGTTGAACTCTTGGAGTGCCATCACTTCGAGGGTGTTCTGAAGGGTTTCTGGAAGGGACTGCCTGAGCGTTAAGGGGAGGGAGTGTGCTAGAGCGCTTTTTCGGATATCAAAGTTCACATCGGTTTCTCCCTCGATTCTCAGGAGATGGGCCACAATCGATGGCGATACCAAAAGCTGGTAGCACCTTAGAAAGGCATTACCCAAGAAGTGAAATAGCACCAGCGCTTCAAAGCCAAGGGCCAGCTCAATAAACATAAAGCCTACCTGGGTGATTGAGGCGTAGGCGATTTGTCCTTTGATATTGGATTGGGCTTGTTCTGAGATGCTGGCGACAAAAACGGTGAGGGCTCCGATGGTCATCACAATCAGCCTAGAGGGGAGTTCAAACCCCCAAATTGGCTGAGTTCTTAAGAGGAGGAATACCCCAAGATGGACGGAGAGCGCCCCATAGAAGATGGCGCTTGAAGGCGTGGGTCCCTCCATCGCTCGCGGAATCCAAAAGCAGAAAGGGAATTGGGCTGATTTTCCAGAAGCCGCAATGATCAAGAGGAGTGAGAGGCCGAAGAATTCGATATAGCCCCCTGGGGGATAACCGTCACTGAGGACCTCTTTGAGCTCTGAAAAATGATTGCGGCCATGGAGAAGAAGGTCAATCAGAAGGGCGGCCAGCAAGAGTCCAAAATCACAGAGTCGGTAGATGCTGTAGGCCCTAAGGGCATTTCGAATGGGTTGAAAGCGATGCCGATAAAACGCGATCAGGAGAAAGGAGGAGATGCCAACAATCTCCCAGCCGGCAAAGAACATGTCGAGAACCCCTGAAAGGATCACCATGTTGAGGCCAAGAACGAAACTGAAGATGGTCAGAAAGAAGCGGCGATAGCCGGCCTCACGGTGGAGGTAGTGCCGACAGTAGCGAACAATGATTGAAAAGATCACCCAGGTGCAGAAGAGGTAGGCGGCGCCAATTCGATCAAATAGAAAGAGGATAGGAAATTGATAGTCCCCCTGTTCTAAAAGGATGAACCACTGGAATTCATGAACAGGAAATCCAAGCCACGCCCAGAGTGAGAGTAGCCCAATGATCGCGGCGCCGAGGAGGCGGGTCATCCAGAGGCTGATGAAAGCCACTCGCTGCTCGGTCCCACCCAGGAGGAAAATGAAAATAAAGCTCAGGAGAGGGATCAGTAGGCAGGCTAGAATGAGGTCATTCATAGGGGGGGCTTCCTCAAAATGTGAGTGGGAATGGTGTTCGATTTTCCCTCGTAGATCGCGCGTGACGAACTCCCCTCAGGGGTCGTAAAGCTCAATGGGAATGAGAGGGCTTCCCAGCGGCCAGATTGATAGAGGAGGGGTTCGGATGTGGGGGGATCTAAGGCTGCGAGACGGAGCCAATCATGATCGAGCCACTCTTTGAAGGCGGGGATCTTTGACAGGGCTCGATCGAGGATGATCGTCGTCTGATGGACGACAATCAGCAGTCTTGAAGGCTCATGAACCTCGATCATCTGGGAAGGGAGGCCTGTTCTAAGGTCGCCTTCGACGCCATTGGCAACGCCCAAGAGTCCAATCACATTGTGAGGGAGTTTGGTGCCGGCGCCATACATGGAGTTGTCAATTCGTGAGAAGAGGTATTCGAGATTGATTCCCCCGCAAACGGGAATGACCTGAGAAAGGATTCTTGAGAGCCTTTCTCCTTCTGGGTCCCGGGTAGGGTCGTAGGAATGGAGGAATGCCCGACGATCAAGAAAAATTGCCTCGGTGAGGCTTCTAGGTCCTACGATGCAATAGAGGTTGTTGGAGTGGTTGAGCTCAGGGCGCGGCTCAAAGATCGAAGAGGCCCTGATGCGGACATGATGGAAGGCCGCAGCCTCTGAGCTCGATCTAGGCCCTAATTCAAACCAGCGACAGCGCTCATGGGCATTTCGTGAAAGTGCCTCTGTCATGACCGATTGGAAGTGAATTAAGCCTTCCGGTTTTTCGCTGGGCCAATCCTGCTGATCATAGTAGGTCACCTCATCCCGGCTGGTGTTGTGAAGAGCCGCAATAAACAGGGTGTTTGGAGGAATATCAATGCCGCGGCTTTGAAGGAGGCTGCGGACTTCCGGAAGGTTGGCCATGTGGGCAAACGCTCTGGCGTTGGGTGCTCCAGGCTTACCGGCACACGCTCCACAGTCATAGGCTGCAAAATGAGGGTTGTTGGTGCTGCTGGAGCCGTGAGCGACCACCACAACCACGGGGGCGAACCCCTGAGTTAACCCGATATTTTTGAATAAGGATTCAAGGCGATCGGCCATTTCATTGGGCGTGAAGCCGAGCAGCTGGCCCTCATCGTTCGCTTCGTTGGTTACCCTTAGGAGATGAAGACGTGTTGGGTTGTCGACCTCTGCCAGCTTTTTAATCTTCACCAGTGGCGCGCCCGGTCTGAAGACATCC
>JBEIRQ010000123.1:0-5320 GCA_040375885.1 Methylococcus sp. | reverse complement strand
GGGCTTCGTGACGGTCGATGGGATCAGCCAGTACCGGTAAAACCTCACCTTCGGGCAAACCCGACAGCAGGTCATTCGCCAGAGCCTCTGCAGCCAAACGATCGATATTGCCCACCACGACCGTGATGCTATTACGCACCGTGTATTTTTCACGGTGAAACACCTTCAAGTCATTGGGGGTTAGCTTTTCAACAGTCTCCCGGATGCCTTCAGAGGGATGCGCATAGGGATGATCCCCATAAAGGGTTTTCATGAAGCTGATTTCAGCGATCTCGCCAGGATCCTCACCCTGCTGCTTGATGGCCATGAGGACCCGGCTCCGCTCTCGCTCGAAATCCTTGGCCGCAAAGGTCGGGTGGGTCACCACATTCTTAAGGGTTTCAAGCGCTTCCTTGAGTTTATCCGGATGGGACAGAACGCAGCGAGAGGTAGGCAGAATCACGGCTGGCGCCCGTGCCAAGAACCGCACCGACCCGCTCTAGGCGCTGAGCAATAGCATCGGCATCCCAATCTAAAGCACCGCTATCGAGCATCCCCGAGGTCAGGGAGGCCAATCCAAAGAGACTTCCATCGCGGGCGCTTCCCGCATCAAACACCATCCGGACATCCACCAACGGCAGCCCTTCTGTTTTGACGTAATAAACGCGCCCGCCTTTCGAAGTCGTCCAATGTTCAATCTCAGGGACCCCTAAAGCGGTGCCACTGAAAAAAATCAACAGCCAGGCGATCAGACTAAGAGGGGGCTTGGCAAGATAAGGATTAGCGTACATGGCCACCTCCAATGGCAGCATCGTCAGTTTGCGGGGCGCCCTCTGGCAAGGGCTGGGGGTCAAGATGCGCGATAGTTAACCCCTCGTCCACGAGGTACTTCCTGGCAGCGGCCTGAACCTCTTCTGCCGTCACTGCGTTAACCTTATCAACATACTCACCCACCTTTTGCCATCCAAGGCCCACGGTTTCAAAAGTGCCGAGCTGCATCGCCTGATAAAAAGTCGAGTCCAACTGAAAGACATGACTCGCCAACACCTGGGCCTTGACCCGCTGGAGCTCATCCAAGGTGACAAGCTCATCACGGAGAAGCCGGATCTCCTCCTTAAGGGCCGCCTCAAGAACATCAATCGTCTTCCCCTCAACGGGCGTTCCTTCAAGGGCGAACAGATTGGCGAGGCGAGCACTCAGATCAAAGCTTGCTCCAGCAGCCGCTGCAATCTGCTGACCGCGCACCAAGCGGCTTGATAAACGCGCACTGTTACCCCCATCCAGAATCCCTGCGGCTACCTCCAGCGCATAAGCCTCTTTTTCGTCCGCTGCTGTCTTCATGGACGGCGTCTTGTAGCCCATGACGAGATGCGGCAGCTTGGCAGGCACCTTCATCGTCATTCGGCGCAGACCCAGCTGGGTCACCTCGGCCTGCGACTTGAGCGTCGGCAAAATACTGGGCTTCAGGCCCCCAAATGCTTTCTTAGCCTCCTTGAGAACCTCAGAGGGCTTAACATCGCCCACGACGACCAGCGTCGCGTTATTGGGGGCATACCAAAGTCCATACCATTTCTTAAGGTCCTCAAGGGTCAGTCCGGCGACATCCTCCGGCCAACCTATGACCGGATTCTTGTATGGGCTATTGCTATAAGCGACCGAATCAAAATGCTCCTGCATCTTGGCTCTCGGTTGATCGTCGGTTCTGAGCCGGCGTTCCTCAAGGACCACTTGATGCTCCTTTAAAAATTCCGCCTCGGAAAGCCTTAGAAAACGCATGCGGTCAGCCTCAAGCTCGAAACTCACCGGCAGTCTCGATTTCTCCAGCATCTGGAAATAGGCGGTATAGTCCTGACCTGTAAAGGCGTTTTCGCGCCCACCGTTTGCTGCGATAATGCGAGAAAATTCACCCGGGGGATGCTTCTGGGTCCCCTTAAACATCATGTGTTCCAGCATATGAGAAATGCCGGTGATGCCATCGTGTTCGTAGCTGGCGCCGACCTTATACCAGACCTGAGAGACAACCACCGGGGCCCGATGATCCTCCTGAACCAGGACCTTAAGACCGTTATCTAGTCGAAATTCGAACACCTGAGGTTCCCCTGCCTCCAAGGAGAATGGCAGTAGGAAAAGAGCGATGCGGAATCCGCGAAGCAACATAAGAACGTTCTCCATCACATGAGGTTCTCAAGACCGAGACCCGAAGGGCACCGGACCAGTACCGCCATTGTAAACGATACCCAACGCCGAACATGAAACCCAAACAACCGCCGAACCCTCCCTTCGCAAAGTGGCGCGCCTATCTCGGGCTCTGCAAGCTTCGGGTGGTGGGCGCCATTGTCTTCACGGCCATCATCGGTATGTTTCTCGCGCTCCCAGAACTCCCCCCTTTAGCAAAAACCTTCTGGGCTGCGATCGGTATCGGCCTCGCCGCCGCATCAGCCGCCGCACTCAATCATGTCTATGATCGAGAGATTGATAGCAAGATGGGGCGAACGGAATCAAGGCCACTGCCACAATCCCATCTTAAACCTCAAGAGGCCAACCGCTTTGCATTGATTCTAGGCGTCATTTCCATGTTGATCCTGATCTTTGAGGTCAACCTATTGACGGCCATCCTGACCTTTGTCTCGCTCATCGGTTATGCCGTGATTTACACCCGCTATCTCAAGCGGGTCACCAGTCAGAACATCGTCATCGGCGGCGCAGCCGGTGCAGCGCCCCCCGTGCGTGGGTGGTGCGCTATGACCGGAACGGTGGATCCTCATGCCCTGCTGCTCTTCCTCCTCATCTTTATCTGGACCCCCCCTCATTTCTGGCCACTGGCTTTGGCCAAGAAAGAAGAATACCGACTAGCGGACATGCCCATGCTGCCGGTCATTTATGGCGACGAGGTCACCAAGCTTCATATTCTCCTCTATACGATCCTTCTCCTGATTGTGAGCCTACTGCCCTTTCTGACCGGCATGAGCGGCCTGATCTACCTCTTGGTTGCCCTGGTGATGGGCGTCGTTTTTCTGGTCTACGCCATTCGCCTCAAGCGCGCCACGAATAACCGTCTTGCGATGCGAACCTTCGCCTTTTCGCTGGTCTATCTGGCGGCGATCTTTTCCGCACTGCTCATCGATCATTACTACCGCATCGATTTCTAAGAGGATCACGCCATCTTAAGGATGCTATGACAACCCCGCTTTATCACCCCTTCCGGCAATCTCTGATCTCACCCACAAGGGCCGAGACATCGCCTCCTTTGGAAGATATTCAAGGCGTTCTTGGCCAAATCTATGCCCGGCGAGGGATCAAGGACAGCCTTGAACTCGATCGATCATTAGGGCGTCTGCCGGAACCTTTCACCTTGAAAGGTATGGCGATGATGTGTTCGATCCTTGAGACGGCTATTCGGGATCGACAGCGGGTTTTGGTGATTGGTGACTATGATGCTGATGGAGCCACCGCTACCGCCTTAGCCCTAGAAGGGCTCAGGCTTCTTGGCTTGGGATCGATCGATTATCTCGTTCCCAATCGATTTCAATACGGTTATGGCTTGACCCCCGAAATCGTTGAGCTTGCGAGGTCCTATCAACCGGACATCCTGTTGACCGTCGATAATGGCATATCGAGTCATGAGGGCATCGATGCCGCTAAAGCGGCCGGTCTCAAGGTTCTGATCACAGATCATCACCTCCCAGGGGAGACACTGCCAAAGGCAGACGCCATCGTGAACCCCAATCTCCCGGACGACCCTTTTCCGAGCAAGGCACTCGCGGGCGTCGGTGTCATGTTTTATGTTCTCCTGGGGCTTCGGCAACAGCTGCGAAAAAACCATTTTTTTGAAGAGGGCGTTACCCAGGAGCCCCATCTAGGCATCTTGTTAGATCTGGTCGCACTCGGCACGGTTGCCGATGTCGTTCCCCTTGATTCGGTCAACCGAATTCTGGTTCACCAAGGTCTTGAACGCATTCGGAAAGGCTTGGCACGCCCCGGCATACGCGCACTCCTTAAAGGCTCAAAACGAAAAGAGCCGAGAATCCGCGCCAGCGATTTAGGCTTTCAGATTGGCCCGAGGCTGAATGCCGCCGGACGTCTTGATGACATGCGTGTCGGCATTGAATGTCTCATCGCTAAGGACTTTGATAAGGCACTGCCGCTCGCTCAAACCCTCGAACAGCTGAATCAGGAGCGTAAAGACATCGAGGAAGGCATGCGCCAGGATGCCTTGAGGCATCTCGACCCCTTGATGGCCCTTGAAAGTCAGCGGCCGATCGTCTGCTTGTTTGATCCGACCTTTCATCAAGGCGTTGTCGGCATTCTCGCCTCAAGGATTAAGGACCGCCTTCACCGACCGGTGATTGTCTTTGCGCTCAACGATCTTGATCCGAATCAACTAAAAGGCTCGGCCCGATCGGTCAGCGGCATCCACATCCGCGACATCTTGGCCGAAGTCGCCACTCGCCATCCAGGGCTCATCGACCGCTTCGGAGGTCACGCCATGGCGGCAGGTCTTAGCCTACAAAAGGATCACCTTCTGCGTTTCACCGAGGCGATGGAGGAGGAAGTTCGCAAAAGGATGCCGGGATTAACCCTTGAACCACAGCTTGTGACCGATGGAACCCTCACCCCTCAGGATCTTTCGATGGCACTCGCTGAACATCTTGAGGCCGGAGGGCCTTGGGGGCAGGGATTTTCGGAACCGCTCTTTGAGGGAGCATTCCGGATCGCGAGCTGCCGGATTGTGGGCGAAAACCACCTAAAATTAGTTCTTAGGCCCGATGACTCTCAACAATTGATTGATGCGATCGCCTTTCGGGTGGAAACCCCTGAAGCATGGCAAGAGGGCGCAAAGATCAAAGCCGCCTATCGCCTCGAAGTGAATGAATTTAGGTCGGTCAGAACCCCACAGCTCCTAATTGAATATATGACGACCGCGCTGAATTAGACTTCAAGCTCCGCTCTGAAATGTCTGATTAAATCTCTCTAATCTGATATTTTCTTCCTGCTTCATCGAGGATGGTTTCACGCTGCCAAGGCAGCGCCAGAGCCATTCTCTCCACAGGCTGACACCGCAGAGCTTGCGGCATATTCGAGGATCAAAGACGCATTGAGGTCTCGATCAATCACCAATCCGCAATCACAGGACAAGGTGTCCTTGCCTAGCGGCATATCGTGCAACTGACCACAGCCAGAGCAGACTTTTGAGCTAGGTGCGAAGCGCGGATGAACATACACAAACGCTCCGGTCATTGAGGTCTTGTATTCAATCTGCGTTCTGAACATCCGCATACCAGCATCACCGACCGAACGTGCGAGGTTGCCATTGCGACTCATTCCTCTAACGTTAAGGTCT
>JBEIRQ010000327.1:0-2377 GCA_040375885.1 Methylococcus sp. | reverse complement strand
TAGAGAACCCCGCTACTTGAAGAAAAAAGAGAGACGATCTCGGTCTTGTTGGTATCGCGAATCATAAAATAGCGATAAGTCACCTCCAGCATGATCAGGGAAAGGATCACTAAACCGCCAACCACCAAACCACCAACCAACAAAAAACCCATGTCCCACTGCAAGACGCTATTCAAAAAATCCGGCATGGCGGCTGCTGTCCCTTAAAAATGATGAAAATCGAAAAAAGGCTCAAGGGCCTTTTCTATCATTATAGCTACACACCCCTTAATCAGGCTCGTTGACCAAGCATATAACCAGAACTCAAAAAAACTGCTTCACGGCCTACAACTCATATTATATAATCGATTACTAATATTTTAATCCGGCCGAAGCCAAAGCTCACTCCCCTGAACTTGGCCCATAAGTTCGCAGCCATCGTCACCATGCATCATTTTTTTCGACTGATACGTGTTGGATTAACGGCCCTGTTGTTTTCGGCAACGGTCGTGGCGACACCCCAAAACGGATCAGAAAGAGGAACACCCCACCGAGGCCTCAGCCTAAACGAGGCGATTGATCTCGCGTTTGTTCAGAACCCAGATCTCGCTGCAGCCATTTCCAGAATCGGGCAGGCTGAATCTCGGGTCGCCGAGGTTGCAGCAGGGTTCTATCCCAAATTAACCGCGCGCGTCGGTTATGACTACACCAACAATCCCGCCCTCGCCTTCTCCTACATCGTTTCCCAAAGGAGGTTTAATGCGAACAGCAGTGACATCAACAGTCAGGTAAATAATCCTGGTTGGGTTGAGAACTTTAGGCCGGAAGTCATCGGCAGCATCAACCTTTATCGCGGCGGCCAGGATGATTATCTCCATAAGGCGGCCGAACTTGGTGTCAAGGCCACGGAACTTGAGCATGCAGCGCTAAAAAACCGCCTCGCCGCCGCGGTTACCGCCGCCTTCTACGCGGTTATATCCGCCCCAAAACAGGTCGAAATCGCCAAGCGCTCCATGATTGCCGTCGACAAGGAAGTAGAACACACCCGCTTGAAGGTGGAGGAAGGCAGCGCCCTCAGAGGCGACGTCCTGAGCCTCGAGGTCCGTTCAAAATCTGCAAAGGAATCGGAGCTTCAAGCCATCAATAACGTCAATCTCTCAAGGTCTGCACTGAAATCCCTTCTAGGAGACACCGGAAGCGAACTTCCCGAGGTGCGTGAGCTTGAAGTGCCCACCCCGATCCTGAAGGAGAATCTTAAGGTCCTGTTTGATGAAGCGTCTAACCAAAGACCTGAATTGCAGGCCGCAAATCATCAGATCGAGATTCGCCAGCACGAACTCAGCGCAGCCAATGGCGCCATACTCCCAAGGGTCAACGCCTATGCCGCCTATGGCTCGAACAGTCGCACCCTGAATCCGTCGAATTACGAAGGCAATGCCAGCATTGGTATTAACGCCGAGCTGGATCTTTTTGCAGGCGGCGCCATCAACGCTCGCATTTCAGCCGCAGAACGCCGTCTTGCCGAAGCCGAAGCGGTTGAACAAAAAACCCGTCTTGAGGTTGAACAACAGGTAAGACAGGCCTATTCGACCCTGGAGCAAGCTCTTGAGCGTCTCAAGGTCTCCGAAGCCGGGGCCCAATCCGCCGAGGAGGCACTGCGGCTCGTCAAGGAGCAGTACCATGGCGGGACTGCTACCGTGACCCGCTATCTTGAAGCCGAGACCGATCGTGCTAGCGCCGCACTCAGAGCCGTGGTCACACAATTCGAGACCCAGGTTGCCGAAGCCCAGCTCCTTGAAGCGATAGGGCACTGGCGATGATGATTTCCATCCCTACACAGCAAAGACAGGTCCCGCCATGTCCGAGATAAAGGTCTCTTCCCATACGATGCTCGTCAAACTCGGGATCACCGCCTTAGGATTTGTCTTTGTGTTGATCCTGATCGAGGGTGGTTTTAGGGCCAAGACGGAGCCTGGTCAAACAACGATGTCTGCATCAACCTCCGCGCCACCAAAGACCGTGCCCGTGGTGCGACTCGAGGGGGAGGATACCAGTGACTGGCCCGCGACAATCACCGCCCTTAAAGTCATCACCATTGCCCCTGCCATCAATGGCCGTATTCTCGAACTTCCTATCAGAAGCGGGCAGCAAGTAAAGCGCGGCCAACTCATCGCCCGCATTGACCACCCCGGCCTTGATGCCCGAGTAGCTCAAGCGCGAAGTGTGCTTCGAGCGACAGAAGCCGAAGCCCAAAGAGCCCGTGCAGATGCCCATCGACTCAGGAACCTCTTTGATCGGGAGGCAGCAACCCGTCAGGCTCTTGAAACCGCCGAGGCTCAAGAGACCCAAGGAGGTGCGATGGTGGTGAAAGCCCGTGACGGTGTCCGTGAAGCCGAAG
>JBEIRQ010000294.1:0-2719 GCA_040375885.1 Methylococcus sp. | reverse complement strand
GCCATCGCCATGCTCGCCTGTGCCCGTATTGGCGCGGTCCACTCGGTGGTCTTTGGTGGATTTTCGGCAGAAGCCTTAAAGGACCGCATTCTGGATGCTGGCTGCCGCCATCTCATCTGTGCCGATGAAGGCCTTAGAGGTGGCAAGCCCGTCCCATTGAAACAACAGGTCGATGAGGCACTTAAATCCTGCCCTTTGGTGACGTCCGTGATCGTCATTCGTCATACCGGCGGCCCCATTGACTGGACGAGCGATCGGGACCTTTGGTATCACGAGGCCATGGCCCGAGCTGAACCTTTTTCAGAACCCGTCTCGATGAACGCTGAAGACCCTCTTTTCATCCTTTATACCTCAGGTTCAACCGGCAAACCCAAAGGTGTCCTTCACACCACAGGGGGCTATTTGGTCCATGCAAGTCTTTCCCACCGAGCCGTGTTTGATCTTCGGGAAGGCGAGATCTACTGGTGTACGGCGGACCTTGGCTGGGTCACCGGCCACAGTTATGGGGTCTATGGCCCCCTCTTAAATGGCGCGACCACTCTGCTCTTTGAAGGAACGCCGACCTACCCCGATCCCGGCCGCTTCTGGGACGTGATTGAGCGCCACCAGGTCAATATTTTTTATACCGCCCCCACCGCCATTCGAGCATTGATGGGGCAAGGCAATGAGTGGGTTCATGCCCATCGGTTAGAGAGCTTGAGGGTCCTCGGTTCGGTGGGTGAACCGATTAACCCTGAGGCCTGGAGCTGGTATTACCATGTCGTCGGCGACTCCCGCTGCCCCATCGTCGATACCTGGTGGCAAACTGAGACCGGCGGCATTATGATCACCCCACTGATCGGGGTCACCGATCTCAAACCGGGCTCTGCCGCACTGCCCTTTTTTGGCGTTGAACCAGAGATTCTGAATGAAGCCGCCCAGCCGATCGAGGGGCCCGGTGAAGGCGTCTTAGTCATTAAGAACAGCTGGCCCGGCCAAGCAAGAACCCTCTATGGGGATCCCGATCGCTTCTTTGAGACGTATCTCGCACCCTATCCCGGGGTCTACTTCACCGGTGATGGCGCCCGCCGGGATGAAGATGGCTTCTACTGGATCACCGGCCGCGTCGATGATGTCATCAACATTTCAGGGCATCGCTTAGGGACGGCTGAAATCGAAAGCGCTTTGGTTCTCCACCCCAACGTCGTCGAAGCTGCTGTGGTTGGCTATCCTCATCCCATCAAGGGTCAAGGTATCTATGCGTATGTCACCCTGGCGCTTGACGTCGTGGCTGATGACGCGCTTAAACATGAATTAGTGGCATTGGTTCGGCACGAGATTGGAGCGATTGCAAAGCCCGAGGTTATTCAGTGGGCGCCACAACTTCCCAAAACCCGCTCTGGAAAGATCATGCGGAGAATCCTTCGAAAGATCGCCGCTCAAGAGATCGATCAGCTGGGCGATCTATCGACACTGGCTGACGCCAGCGTCATCGCCGAGATTCTTGAGGCTCGGAGTCTCCTCTAAAGGCAAAGGCTTAAAGTGCCTTATTTTCAGAAAGTAACCCGCCATGCCGTCAAAAAAACGCGCCTTCCCGATCCCCTGGTCCCTTTTAATTTATGGGAGCTTGCTGCTTGCTCTCATCGTTTTTGCGTTCTCCTATCGCATCTACGTGAGTCAACACGCTCCTAAGACCTATCAGGAAACTTTGACGCCGATCACCGGAAACCCAGAACCTGAAAAAACCTTGGAAGTCGGACTTCTGATCGATAACCTCTACGTTTTTGAGGCAGAGAAGAAAATGTTCGACGCCGATGGCTGGATTTGGCTGAAGTGGGACGGCCAACTACAGCAAAAAATGATCAAAAAGGGGATCAAGCCTAAGGATCTTTTCGTCTTTTTCAATCAGGTTGACGACTTTGATTCCATGCTCACCCCCAGCAGCGAGAAGCCGCTTAAAATGTCCGATGGGCGCTACTATCAGAAGTTTAGGTTTTCAGGACATTTCTATGTCAATAAGCTCGATTTCAAGACTTATCCCTTTCATGCCATCAAACTGCCGATCGTGGTGGAATTGATCAGCGACAAGCTCATGGGGCAAGAAAACACCCTTGACCTTAGTCTCGATCAGACCCATTCAGGACTTGGGGCCTATATTGATCTCAGTGGTTATTTCACCAAGGGATTTGATTTCAAGAGTTACTTGCACGAATCCGCCCATTCCATGAGCGAACCGGGGAGTAGTGAGGGCCCCAAGCGCGTTCCTCAAGCCCGAATGGAAATCGCCTATCAGAAAGCGCCCGTGACGACGGTCCTTAAAATCATCTTACCGCTGATCACGGTCATGACCCTGACACTCTTCTCCCCGTCCATTTCATCTGCCGGCTGGGATGTCCGCCTCAGCATTCCGCCAACGTCCATTTTGACCCTGATTTTCCTTCAGCAGACCTATCAGACCTGGTTACCTGAGCTCCCCTACATGACTTTTTTGGATACCCTCTACAACGTCTGTTACTTCACCAACTTGTCTCTCTTCGGCCTGTTTCTATGGGGCACCAATGAACACAGTAAGGCCTCAGAGGCAGAGAAACCGAGCGTCACAGCGAAAGTCGACCGAATCGACAGGTACTTCCAGATCGGGTTAACCCTGATCATCGTCATCATGGCCACTTTAAACTGGTTCGTTTTGAGCCATCAAGCGAACTGACCCCATGCGTCTCGCCACCAAAGGCATTCTTCT
>JBEIRQ010000381.1:0-1968 GCA_040375885.1 Methylococcus sp. | reverse complement strand
TCACCCGGGTTTTTTTATCGCTCCTTCAAGAAGGGCCTCGGGGCTATTTGTTTCCTATAAGGGAACAATGAGTAAAATCTAAAGCTCATTGTTTTCTGTTAAAGTCAACCTGCGTTTAATGACATAGGAGCAGATAATGGAAATATTGATCTTGACCGTGGTTTTGATAGGTGCGGTGGCGACCGTGGACATTCGTGAAAACAGAAATGACGACTAAATCTCAACCGCTGCGATGGAAAAAAAGATGACGCATCTAAAACAACACGCATGAAAAAGCCCCATCCTGGGGCTTTTTTTTCGACTGTCATCAACGCTGTTTGATGACCCTCTCGCCGCGCCATAAGGCTCAACCATCACCCCGATCAACACGGCGCCACTCAAAGAAGGGCCCTGGGTCGGTCTTCCTCAAAGGCGCAATCTCTTGGTGTCCCGCCATTCTAGATCTCGATAGCGTGGGGTAGGTCGTCATCAGAGCGTCAATAACAAGGTTCAACTGATCGTATTGTATCGCCTCATAGCCGGTGTCATCGGTTCCTTCAAGCTCGATGCCAATCGAAAAATCGTTACAGGCCTCCCGTCCCTGATAGGAGGAGATGCCCGCATGGAAGGCTCGTCGATCGAAAGGGACAAACTGGATGATCTCGCCGTCTCTTCGAATGACCAAATGAGAGGAGACCTTTAGAGAGGCTATACCCTGATAATAAGGGTGTTCCTCGGGATCAAGGCGATTGGTGAAGAGCTCAATAATCCCTTCGGTGCCGAATTGACCCGGGGGAAGGCTGATGCAGTGGATCACGATGAGATCGAGATCCTCTAAAAGAGGCCGATGGTCTTGGTTAGGGCTTTCGATGAAGCGGATGCCTTCGAGCCGATGATTCTTGATCCTCATGGTGTCGACAGTCTCGTAGGCGGGGCTCAAGTCTGAGGGATGAACATCAACGGGTAGGCTTTGATCTGAAGGACTCCAACAGCAGGAGGACAACACCGACCGTGATCGCGGAGTCTGCGACATTGAAAGCGGGCCAGTGCCAGTCGCCATAGTAAACATCCAGGAAATCGATCACATAGCCATAGAGGACTCGATCGATGAGATTGCCGATCGCCCCCCCGAGAACCAGGGCCCAGGCGCTGGCTTCGAGCTTGCGCTCGTTCGGTATTTGCCGAATCCAGAAACAGATCAGGATGCTCGCGATGACGGCGAGACCGATGAAAAACCAGCGTTGCCAGCCTCCTGCAGTTGAAAGAAAACTGAAGGCAGCCCCTTGATTTCTGAGATAGGTGAGAGAAAAAGAGGGGAGGACGGGAATCGATTCATAGAGCTTTAAGGACGTATCCACCATGCGTTTGGTCAGCTGATCGATCACCAGAACCAAAGCCGCCAGCCAGAGCCATTTGTGCATTCTGATTACCCCAAAACTCGGCTCTCGCCGGCCCCTTCAATGTTGGTCACGCAACGGCCGCAGAGTTCTGGATGACGCCCCTCTGAGCCCACATCCTCCCGATGTTGCCAGCAGCGAATGCATTTGGGGTGGGTTGAGGGCATAACCTCGATCCGAAGCCCTTCCATCTCGCTGCCTCTTTCGTTGCCGCCCGTCTCTTTGAGGACTTGTGTCTTCGAATTAATGAAGATGAAACGAAGATCATCGGCGATGGGCGCCAGCCTTTGAAAGCGTTCTTCGCTGCAATGAAGGTGGACTTCAGCATCCAGGGAGGAGCCAATGCCTTCCTGGCTCCGGAGCCCTTCCATGGCTTTGCTGACCGATTCTCTGATGACCTGAAGGTCATCCCAGAAGGTCTGATCGAAAGGAGACGCCGGATCCATGGGGGCGAGCCCTTGGTACCAGGTTTCAAGGAACACCGATTCACTCCTATCGCCCGGGAGGTGGTGCCAGATTTCCTCGGCAGTAAAGCTTAGGATTGGAGCCAACCAGCGCACCAGAGCCTCGGCCATGTGGTACATCGCTGTCT
>JBEIRQ010000090.1:0-6671 GCA_040375885.1 Methylococcus sp. | reverse complement strand
TAGCATCGCCGGCGGATGGCTATATCAGCCAGAAAGGCATCATCGAAGAGGGCTCCATCGTGCAAGCAAAGGGCATCGATTACACCGTCTCATCGCTCCTCGGCGGCGACAGGGATCGGTCACTTCCCTTTGAGCATGGGAGCTTTGCAACCATCTACCTCTCGCCACGGGACTATCACCGACTCCACATGCCGATCAGCGGAACCTTAAAGGAAATGATTCATGTTCCAGGGAGACTCTTTAGTGTCAATGATGCGACTGCCAGGGGTGTCCCAGGTCTTTTTGCAAGAAACGAGCGCGTCGTGGCCCTCTTTGACACCGCCATGGGACCCATGGCGCTGGTGCTCGTCGGCGCCATTTTTGTCGCCAGCATCGAGACCGTTTGGCACGGCGTGGTGACTCCCCCGACCCGAACGAAGGTCACCACCTTTCAATACCCTGAAGGTCAGGTGCAACTTGAAAAAGGGGCCGAAATGGGGCGCTTCAATATGGGCTCAACCATCGTTGTCCTCTTTGGTCAAAAAGCCGTTCAATGGAATGTCGATCTGCTGCCTGGCCACCCAGTCAAAATGGGCGAAAAGCTAGGCACGCTGATCGAAGGCCCCTGAAGATCTCAAGGTATTCCGAATCGGAGACGGTTGTTCGCGGGTCACTGCCCGAAGAATCTTGCCCGGCCTTGATTTTTTCGCCATTTGAAGGAGTTGGAAGACTTCTTCGGGGCTCTTGTAGCCTGAAAGGATCACCGTCACCCAGTTACCCCCAGCGTCTTGAATTTGAATGGATACCTGGTGCATCTTTCGTTGCTCCATTAAAGATCAAACCACACCGTATATTTTGGCGGCGACTTCAGGATGCTCTAAGCGCTCAATCATCTGATCGACCAGGGTCTCGGCCGACTGCCTCTCCTGTCGCGAGAGGGTTGGATAGAGGCAGCGATAAATTGCATTGAAGGCGGAGACATCGTGGACCGAATAAGGAACCGGAACGGTTTCAAAAAACTGGACGAGTTCAGCGTATCCGTTTGGGCTTTGAATGAAGATAGGTTGTTGCATCGTCTTTTTCATTCCATGTTGGGTCAAGCACTCCAAAAAAAACTGGTCCCGGGTGTGCCCCCTTGAGTGGAGGAGATTCCAAGGGTTCATCACCGAGCTATCGAAGACCGTGGGCACACGTCCAAGACCAGCTATGAAGGAGAGAGAGTTGACACTACTGCGTCACATAAACCAAAAGCATATTCCATGCCAGATGACATCTGGCCCCTCAAAAAATCGCGTGAGACCCCAATCTATGGGGGCCAAATCACCCAGAGGACCTTTATCAGCTCGATCAAAAAACGCCCATAGCCTTTCAAAGACAAACCCTAAGGTGACTCATTTCGCACAATCTGTGCGCGAAATGACGCAGTCACCCACAGGAACATAGACCCGCCAAGCGCAGCCACACACATCGAAGAAGGAAGACACAGCCCTTTTAAAATTAATGACTTAAAAAATGGATAAAAAATAAACCCCTCTAACGGAAGCCCGACTGAGCGCTCGCTGGATCAAAAAATCCACAGACTTATCAACAGATTTTGTTGATAGATTTTTAAGCCCCTATTTTTTAAGCCAAAAGAGCCTAAGGGGCACTCCGAAGGGGACCTAGTGAGAGCCAAACAATGACCCAATAAGTTGTCGGCATACTTATTGCTGATCGGATGCACGACATTTTGAAACATGAACCCTTGTTTCGCCTCAAAGCGATCACAGGAAAAAAGTCCGATGGGAGATCAGCGATATGGAAAAGAAAACGCCGCAAAAAATCAGCATAGGTGACCGCTACGGGCATTGGGTCGTGACGGCCGACCCCGTCCGCATGGGAGCGGACATCCGCTACCGCTGCTTATGCCGGTGCGGCCGTGAAAAGATGATATCGGCGATCACGCTTAGAAACGGCACCGCTTCGAGCTGTGGCTGCATACCCAAGCTAACATCCCAGCGCGCGGTGGATCTCGACGCCAAGCCGACGCCCCCCGAGATTCAGTCGGTTTACACGCTGATCAGCCAAGGGTGCCTGCCACCCGCGGATCAATTCAGCATCAGCGACGGAGCCCCCTCCTGGACCTTGCCGACCATTGCCCAACTCCTTGGCATTACAGCCAACGAACTCATGCAGCATCTTCGGGCGCGCGGATCACGCTTTAACCCCATCGCGCACAAAACGGTTCAGAGCGATTTCGTTCTCGATCTCTAAAACCGACTGATGACTGGGGTTATTTCAAGTGCTAGGGCCACCCAAAAAGGGACGCTCCTGAGAGGGGGCCTTCAGAGCTTCATAGGCCATTTGAATACTGTCCGGCGTGTACTTTCGTTCCAACCGGCGGATCGTGAAATGTCCCCGCGCAATCCGCTGAAAATGCTCAATAAAGAGCTTATTAAGAAAAGCCCCCCCCAAGGCGCCTATCACCGGGATAATCTGAGCTGTTGCCTTCTCTGTCATGACCACCCCAAAACGCCGCGCCACCACATCCACCACCTGGACTAAGGCCGGGGGGTGGCCGCGCCAAGTGGTTCCTGCGGCACTGAGATAGCGGGCCGCCTCAGCAATCGGCGCCTCAAGCGCCAGACGGGCACCGTAATAGCCGGTTTCAGCGGCATCATCCTCAGGACTTCGCCCACCAAGAGCAAAGATCTCAAGGCAAGCCATCTGAGCCTCAACACTCTCAAGATCCTCACCCTCGCGCCGGGCAATCTCTGTAATCGAGCTCAGCATGACGGTCGTAGTCATCGGCAACTCCATCAAGAGGGTCACCCCCCCCATAAAGCCACCCGCCGCCCCCACCGCCATCGCCACCATTTTATGGCCACGATCGGCCACCCGAATATTCACCACACGTTGCCGAATGATCCCTTTGAGAGCGAGCTTTACACAGGAATCAGCCACCCGGTGGATGCGTCGATACCACTTAGGCGGCAGCAGTTTAAGCGCCGATTCAACCGGCATACCGACGACATGATTGAGCCTTGCAGCAAAACTCGGGTGCTCCAAGGCCTCAAACGCCGCCTGAAGCGCGATAAGATCCTCATCGGTCATCACCCTAGAAAAACCCTCTTGTCGATACATCAGGCCCTCTCCTTCCCTGAGACATCAAAAATCCATTATTGAGAGAAAGTCAGGATTGATGACGCCAAAAAACCTCTGAATCAGACTCTTGAAGTGGTGACGCCCTCCATCGATCACAAGGCCTCGCCTCAAAGGGCTAGCCCTAATTCCTTCGCATACACCATGAAACCCAAGGTCCCAATGAAATCGCTCGACGTTGTGGCCGCCGGAACCTGAACGCCGAGGTAGAACCCATAGGGTTTTTCAGGCCTGTAAAACACATTAACCACCGACCCGCTCACCTGGGTGACCCCGCTTTGATAATCCATCTCGATCCAGAAACGATCGGGAATCAAATGAATATCAACGCCGAGCATGAAGCCGACATTCTGAGACGTCCCCGACAGCGCATTATTGACATAGAAAACACCTGATGAAGCGGTGAATGTATCATCGAAGTCATAGGCGGCCTTAGCGAAATTAAAGTTGTGGTAGTTGTGCCGACTCGAAAACACAGTGGTTCCATTCTGTGTTCCAAGACCAATCGTCAAATCGGGGGTTAGCAAGAAGAATTTGGCGATACTGATATAGGAGTCCCAGTCATAATTATCACTTCCTGGGACCACGGGCATATTCAACATGTAGACACCAAAATCCCAGGAATCGCTCGTCTGATAATCGAGGAACGTATTATTATCGAGGGCGTTACGATAGATATTGGGCTCCTCAGTCAAAAGGAGCCCTTCTTCATTCTCCTCGTAATCCGGCGTCACCCGAATACGATGGCCACCGCCAGAATTCGCTGATGATCCGGCATAGACGGGACCAAATGGCGCAAAACTGAAGACCAAGGTCCCCCATAAAATCGCCCGATGCGCCGCGCGCATCATGCCCATAGGAGAAAAGCCAGAGCCTGATGCCGCATCAAAAGTGGGCTAAGCCTCTCACCAGCAAAGCTCTCACTGGGCCGTGTATCCATCATCAAAAGGAGGCTCAGCGACCACCGGCCAAGCCCTGCCCACCCAAAAGTTCGGGACTCGGGGGGGCCCACTGAAGGTCGACGCTATCGTGTCCCTTCAATCGGATCTTTTCCATCACCGAGCCATCCTCCTCCTGCGCATCGTTGACCCCGTACATAAAATCATAATAGTCATGATCTTTGCCGAGCCAACGCGTCTTCGCCACCACCAGAAACTCACCATTAGCCACGTTTTCGAAATTGAAATCACCATCCTCGTCACAGCGGGTGGTCCTGGTCGCCGCATAAAAAGCATCGGCACCCACGAATTTGACTGGGGCCTCCCTGGAGTCCATCCGAAACGCCCGATTCAGCGTCCCGTAACGACCCGTATCAAGCTCATAGAACTGACGCGCCCACTCCCGCGCATAGGCGGTGACCGGGACCAGACTCACCACATTCCCCGCACAAGTGACGATGGTGCCGCTCGAAAGCCCCACCATAACCCGTCCGCCCACTTGGTTATCTCCAGGTTTCAGCATCGCTCTAGCCTTTCCCTCCTCGAAGGGAATACTGATCCTGACGGGGGCGCCAGAGGAGCAGGCCACCAGCACGATCATGGCCGCGACCGACATTAATTCCTTCTTCATAACAGTCCTCTCGGCATTAAATTAGATTGATGATTCTGCCACAGGTACGGGACCGTCTGGAACTTTCGATGCCCCCATGTTCTCTAAAAATCCACAAAGCCGGCTTGGGCTTTTAGGAGATCTTTTTGACCCATCGTCACGTAAGGAGACACACATCATGATCGCCAGGAAAGACCGACTGATTACCCGTGAAATGCTCGATTGTTATCTCAGGGATATCTATAGTGCGCACCCGATTTATTCCGACCGCGCCATCCAGTCTTTGAAGGAAAGCATCGAGCGGGGATCAGACTTCGACACCGAGGTCACCAAGATCAACGCTCTAGCGCTCTATTCCTCCCTCGCATCACCCCATTAAACCTTGATCGCAGACCTTTATCCCTAAGAACGGCGTTAGAATAAGTTCGACCCCAGAACGGGGCTCTAACGCAGATAATGGGGGCGGCATGGGTTTAGAGGTCATTCGTGAATTCAATCTCCAGCACTGGGACCCCAGGCAAGCTATTGAGCCGCCCCCCCCTCAGGAGATGACCCTTGAATCTGGCAAGGTGTTGTACTTCCCAATGCTTCCCTTTGAGATTAAGCCTCAGGAGAGCCGGTTTTTGAGTGAACACTGGTCCGACGGCAAGACCAAGAATATTAGCTATCGAGGTGAGGACGAACCGCTGCAGGGTGCTCAGGGAACGGCTGATGACCTCTTAGAACTGAAAGCGATGATGGCCCGCTTCAGCCATCAGGCTCGACAACTGATCGAAGGCCTCTTCCCCGCATACCAGCAAGGGTTAAAGGAAGGCTTCACCTCCTTCCGGCCAGCCCGAGTCGAAGGCCGAAAGACAAGCTGGCGCAAGGACGATACCCGCCTTCACGTCGATTCCTTCCCATCAAATCCTACCGGCGGCAAGAGACTCCTTAGAGTTTTTAGTAACCTCAACCCGGCGGGCCTTCCAAGGGTCTGGCGCATTGGTGAACCCTTCCTGCCCCATGCGCAGCGCTTCTTTCCAGAAGCAAAGGCACCGATTCCTGGCAAAGCTTGGCTGATGGAACAAATAAGGCTCACTAAGTCACGGCGCACGGATTATGACCACTACATGGGTCAGCTGCATGATCTGGGTAAAAAAGACCTTGTCTATCAGGCGACCTCCCCCCAACAGCGCTTTGAGTTCCCCCCCGGAACGACCTGGGTGGTTTTTTCGGATCAAGTCTTGCACGCCGCCATCGGCGGACAATTTATGCTAGAGCAAACCTTCAAGCTGCCACCAGAGCATCTCGTGAATCCAGCCGCGGGTCCCCTGGCCATTCTGGAAGCCCTGGCCGGTCGCCCCTTGATCTCCTAATCCCATCCCAGCGAGGAGCCCCAATCGATGTTTCAGAAAAAAGCCGATACCGCATTACCGATCATGGACGCACTCGCCCATCGCTGGAGTGGACGCGCCTATGATGAAGACCAGCCTGTCGATCAAGCCTCGTTAACGAAGATCCTTGAGGCCGCCCGTTGGACCCCCTCTTGCTTCAACGAGCAACCCTGGCGTCTGGTGATATTTGATCGCTTTCAAGATCCTGAAGCCTTCGAGATGGCTGTGAGCTGCCTGGTCGAAGCCAATCAAACCTGGGCCAAGGCCGCCCCGATCCTGATGCTGGCCGCCGCTGAAACCCTTTTTGGGAATGGCAGCAGCAACCGTTGGGCCTCCTACGATACAGGCGCCGCCATCATGAGCCTTTCCATCGAAGCCACCCACCTGGGTCTCATGGTTCACCAAATGGGTGGGTTCAAGGCAGCGGAGATTAAAGCCCGACTCTCTATTCCAGATCATGTGGACTGCCTGACGATGATCGCTATCGGCTATCAGCTAGAGAAAGAGCGAATCCCAGAAGCCCTGATCTCGCGCGAAGAGGGTGAAAGGTCAAGGAAGCCCCTGAGCGATCTCCTCTTTAAGGGGACATGGGGCGACGCCCAGGACTGATCTTCAGTGCCGTCTCCCTGG
>JBEIRQ010000053.1:0-8554 GCA_040375885.1 Methylococcus sp. | reverse complement strand
GGCTTTGGAAAACGCATCTGATGCATGCGATTGGCAATGAGATTTTAAAGGCTAATCCCGGCGCTAATATCATTTATCTGCATTCAGAGCGATTCGTATCGGATATGGTAAAGGCGCTCCAGCACAACGCCATCAATGCCTTCAAAGAATTTTATCGGACAGTCGATGCCCTGTTGATTGACGACATTCAGTTTTTTGCGGGCAAGGAACGCTCGCAGGAAGAGTTCTTTCATACCTTCAATACCCTCTTAGAAAACAAGCACCAGATTGTTCTGACCTGCGATCGTTACCCCAAGGAAATAAAGGGGCTTGAAGAGCGACTCAAATCGAGATTTGGATGGGGTTTGCCCGTTGCTGTAGAGCCGCCAGATCTTGAAACTCGCGTGGCCATTCTGATGAGTAAGGCGCAGCAGGCCGGGGTTGAATTGCCCGATGAGGTCGCTTTCTTGATGGGTAAGCGAATTCGTTCCAATGTCCGCGAACTCGAAGGGGCCCTGAGACGTGTTATGGCCAATGCGCATTTCACAGGGAAGCCCATTACCCTTGATTTTGCCCGAGACGCTTTAAAGGATCTGATCGCGCTGCAAGACCGTCTGGTCAATGTTGAAAACATTCAGAAAACGGTCGCCGAATACTTTAAAATCCGAGTTGCGGACCTGTTGTCGGCCAAACGGACCCGGGCGGTCACTCGTCCTCGCCAAGCGGCCATGGCGTTGGCCAAAGAATTAACGAATCATAGCCTTCCTGAAATTGGCCAATGGTTCGGCGGTCGCGATCACACCACCGTCCTCCACGCCTGCCGAAAGGTGCAGGAGCTTAAGGAGAGTGACAGCAAGTTCGCGGAAGACTACAACAATCTCAAACGGACGCTCTCAGCCTAAGTGTTGGGCGCGCTCGTTAAACGTACCCTCAGGACCCCGCCATGAAATTTTCCATTGCACGAGAGACCTTTCTCGCACCACTGTCGCATGTGGCAAGTGTCATCGAAAAAAACCAGGTTATCCCGATCCTTGCCAACGTGGTTCTCTCGGTCAAGGAGGGAGGCCTTGAGTTGATTGGGTCTGACCAGGAGGTCCAGTTGGAGGCGCGAGTGGTTTCGGCCGTGGACGAAGAGGGAGCGGTGACGGTCCCTGCTCGAAGGCTTCTCGATATTTTTAGACTGTTGCCGGATCACAGCCGAGTCAGTTTCGAACGTCGTGATGATCGCCTTCTGATTCGATCCGGTAGTAGTCGCTTCAATCTCATTACCCTGCCGGTTGAGAATTATCCGGCCTTCGATGTGGGTGTGCCTGAACTCGAGGTGAGCATCGAAACGATGGTCTTTCGCAAAGCGCTCGAGAAGACCATTTTTGCCATCGCGCAGCAGGATGTTCGCAACTATCTCAAGGGCCTGCTGATTGATTTTGAGGGGAAAACGTTGCGGACCGTCGCCTCCGATGGTCATCGTCTCGCCGTCTATCAAGAGGTCTTGTCTGAAGCCTTTGGCGCCAATCGACAGATCATCGTGCCGCGGAAGGGGATCTTGGAGCTCTACCGGCTCCTAGGGGATGCCGATGACAGGGTCACCATTCAGATATCCCCCAATACCGTCCATATCAACCTTGGTGCGGTTACTTTTTCATCTAAACTGATCGAGGGGCGTTATCCCGATTACCAAAAGGTCATGCCAGACCCCCCCTTGATGACCTATATCGCGGGACGTGATGAATTTAAGGGCGCGCTCAGTCGTGTTGCCGTGATGACCAGTGAAAAACAGAAATGCATTGGTCTCGAGGTAGGCGCTGGTGGGGATATGGTGCTGAGAGGCCATAACCAGGAACACGATGAAGCCGAGGAGCGGTTGACGGTGGATGCCGATGGCGGCCCAGTTTCAGTTGGATTTAACGCGGCCTACCTGATGGATGTCGTCAACCACATTGATTCGAAGGATCTCAGGCTCTCCTTTACCTCAGCAGCCACCAGCTGTCTGGTGGAGGATCTCCTCGATACTCGCTTCCGCTATGTTGTTATGCCCATGCGGCTTTAGAATCCTCGCTCAGGGCCTCAGAGTCCTTTTCTGGTGAGTCTTATAAAGCTGAGGATTGAGGGTCTTCGAAACCTGTTGCCGGTATCGATTGAGCCCGAGCCGGGTCTCAACTACATTGTCGGCCCAAATGCCAGTGGCAAGACCTCTCTTCTTGAGGCCATCTACCTTCTGAGTCGAGCGCGTTCCTTTAGAAGCCCCCATGTTCATCAGCTGGTTCAGTTTGGAGCGCCTCTCCTGACCGTTTCAGGACAGGTGGTTTCTCCTGAGGCCGACAGGGTTACCCTTGGGATTCAGCTCGCCAAAGGCCACCGCGAGAT
The DNA here is from genome assembly GCA_040375885.1 of Methylococcus sp. Taxonomy (GTDB): domain Bacteria; phylum Pseudomonadota; class Gammaproteobacteria; order Methylococcales; family Methylococcaceae; genus UBA6136. The sequence continues at coordinate 6,211 of JBEIRQ010000053.1, read as the reverse complement.
ACACCTCAAGGGCCGTCCCGTGGCCTCCAGTGCGGCCTTGATGCGGGTCTTCCCGCTGCTGGTCATTCAGCCTTCGGGTATCGCCCTCTTGGAGGGCCCGCCGAAGCTTCGGCGAAACTTTATGGATTTTGGCGTTTTCCATCAGGACCCCGACTATCTTGAAGGTTGGCGTCGTTATACGCGCGCCCTTCATCATCGGAATGCGCTCCTCAGGGCCTCAAGGGTTCGCGAGTTGACGCCATGGAATCATGAAATGGCCCGGTGCGGTATAATGGTGCACCAGGCACGAACGGCTTATCTTGAGCAGTTGAAGCCGCTTTTTGAAGAGATTGGGGGGCGCTTTTTTAGGGATACGCCTTTGGGGCTGCGTATCCATCCCGGTTGGGACATCAGCCAGCCGCTTGAAGCCATCCTCGACAAAGAACATGGGTTGGATCTTCGTTACGGACATACCCAGGCGGGGCCCCATAAAGGCGATTTTTCGGTCCTTTTTGGGCAGAAGCCGGTCAAGGGCTTTGTCTCCAGAGGGCAGATGAAACTTCTGGTTTATGCCCTGTTGCTGGCGCAATCCCGATTGATGGAAGAGCGCTACGGATCGAGTGGTTGTGTGCTGATTGACGATATCGCTTCAGAGCTCGACGAACCCAATCAACAGGCGCTTATGACTATATTGGCTGGTCGTAAGACCCAGTTTTTTATTACCGCCACCCACCGCGACGAGGGTGTGACCCAAGGATCCAAGGGGGTGGGCGTGTTTGAGATTGCACAAGGCCGGATCATCAAGGCATAACAGGATATGACCAACAACGCACAAGCTTCCGATTACGATAGCAGTTCCATCAAGGTACTGAAGGGCCTTGATGCCGTTCGCAAACGGCCAGGCATGTACATTGGTGATACGGATGATGGAACCGGATTGCACCACATGGTTTTCGAGGTGGTCGATAACGCGATTGATGAGGCGCTCGCCGGGTATTGCAAGAACGTCGGAGTCTTCATCCACAGTGATGAATCGATCACGGTCACGGATGATGGCCGAGGGATTCCGGTGGATATTCACGAAGAGGAAGGGCGCTCTGCGGCTGAAGTCATCATGACGGTGCTGCATGCCGGTGGCAAATTCGATGACAATTCCTACAAGGTCTCAGGGGGTCTTCATGGGGTGGGCGTATCGGTCGTCAATGCGCTGTCTGAAAGTCTGCGTCTTGAGATAGCGAGAGGCGGCCAGAAGTATCTGCAACATTATGTTCATGGGGTGCCTCAGGCACCACTTAAAAGTGTGGGTTCTTCTGAAGCCACAGGCACGACCGTTCATTTCAAGCCGAGCGCTGAAACCTTCAACAACATCGAGTTCCATTACGAGATTTTGGCGAAGCGCTTGCGTGAGTTGTCGTTCCTCAATTCCGGTGTTGCCATCAGGTTAAAGGATGAGCGGTCGGATAAATCCGACCATTTTGAGTATGAAGGTGGCATCAGAGCCTTCGTCGAGCATCTCAACAAAAACAAGAACCCGTTGTTTGATCGCGTCTTCTATTTCTCAACGGAAAAGGAGGGGATCACGGTGGAGGCCGCTCTCCAATGGAATGATTCCTATCAAGAAAACATCTACTGTTTCACCAACAACATTCCACAACGCGACGGCGGGACGCATCTTGCCGGTTTTAGGGGAGCGTTGACCCGTACACTGAATCTCTATATCGATGAACAGGGCCTTTTGAAGAAACAAAAAGTCGACACCTCCGGTGACGATGCTCGCGAGGGATTGACCGCCATTCTCTCGGTGAAGGTGCCGGATCCTAAGTTTTCCTCTCAAACCAAGGACAAGCTCGTCTCCTCTGAGGTGAAAGCGGTGGTGGAGTCGGCGATGGGTGAAAAGTTTCAGGAATTCATGCAGGAAAATCCTGGGATTGCGAAGTCGATTGCGAACAAGATGATCGAGGCGGCGCGTGCTCGCGAGGCGGCCCGCAAAGCCCGAGAAATGACCCGGAGGAAAACGGCGCTGGATATCGCGGGCCTCCCTGGAAAACTGGCGGATTGTCAGGAAAAGGATCCGGCACTGTCTGAACTCTTCATTGTCGAGGGTGATTCTGCAGGAGGCTCAGCAAAGCAGGGTCGAGACCGCAGAACGCAGGCCATTCTTCCGCTGAAGGGCAAGATTCTCAATGTCGAGCGGGCCCGCTTCGACCGAATGATCTCCTCGGAGGAAGTTGGCACGCTCATCACGGCCATGGGGTGTGGTATCGGTCGAGAGGAGTACGATCCTGACAAGCTGCGTTACCATCGGATCATCATCATGACCGATGCTGATGTCGACGGCTCTCATATCAGGACCCTCTTGCTGACCTTTTTTTACCGGCAGATGCCCGAATTGATCGAGCGTGGTCATATTTATATTGCCCAGCCACCCCTTTATAAGGTCAAGAAGGGCAAGCAGGAACAGTATGTGAAGGATGATCAGGAGCTCAATAACTATCTCTTGCAGCTTGCGCTTGAAAAGACCCGATTGCACCCTGACGAGGATACCCCTCCGATTCAAGGTGCCGGGCTTGAAACGCTAGCCCGCGATTACCTCGCGGTTCGCTCCATTGTCGTGCGCTTAGGCCATCGCTACGATGAATCCCTGTTGAATGCGTTGACGGAGCTGCCGGCGCTTGAAACCGGCATGATGGCCGATCCCATCGCCTTGAAGCACTGGCTGGATGTTCTTTTGGCACGCCTCAACAACATCGAACTTGGCGCACAATTTTCGATAGAGCCTGAGTTTAGTGATTCAGCGGAGAACTTTCGACTGGTTGTCAGCAAGCGTCTCCACGGCGTCTACAAGCATTTTGAGTTGGGCGCAGGTTTCTTTAATTCCATGGACTATCGCCGACTCGGCGGCTTTTCAAAGCAGGTTGAAGGCCTTTTCGGCAGTGATACCTTCGTTGCGTCTGATGACCGGCGTGCCAGCGTAGAAAACTTCCAGGCAACCTTTGACTGGATGATGAGCGAAGCTCGGAGAGGCCAGCACATTCAGCGCTATAAAGGTCTTGGTGAAATGAATCCGGACCAGCTTTTCGAGACGACCCTCGATTCTAATACCCGTCGTCTGTTGCAGGTGAAGATTGAAGATGCGATCACCGCCGATGAGATTTTCACGACCTTGATGGGCGATCAGGTTGAACCCCGTCGCGATTTCATTGAAAAAAATGCGTTGGAAGTGTCGAATCTCGACATATGATCGGCGCCGCTCGTGGGTGCCTGGGCTGAGTGATCGTCTGGGTGCCCGATGATTTCCTACAACCCCAAATCCTGGTGGGGTCTCATTTTCAAGTTCCATAAAAGTGACACCTTCAGAAGGTTGTTGCCGAATATGGTCACCATCGCGGGATATGTCCTCGGCATAGCCTATCTTCATCAGACCCTTTTTAAAGGCACCCTCACCTTCACGCCGGTGATCCACTCGCTGTTGGGTTTTGTGATTTCCTTGTTGCTCGTCTTCAGAACGAATACGGCCTATGAGCGGTGGTGGGAGGCTCGCAGGTTTTGGGGGCAGCTGATCAACGTCTCGCGAAATCTCGCCCTAAAGCTGAATGCCGTTCTTCCGGGGGGACACCCTTCAAGAGCCTCCCTCTCGGGGTTTTTAGCGCGATTCCCAAGGACTATGGTCCACCATCTCCGCGATCTCTCTGATGAAACCGGATCGACGATACAACATGCGCCCTCGGCCATCATTTCATCGATCTATGCTGAGCTCTCTATGCTTCGGCGCCAAGGTGAGCTGGCCCTTGAGGATATCCTGTTCCTTGATGCCACCCTCGCCCAGCTCCTTGAGATCTGTGGCGGGTGCGAGCGGATCAATAAGACGCCGATACCCTATTCCTATCATCTCTTTATCAAGAAATTCATCTTTGCCTATATCGTTTCCTTGCCCTTTTTGTTTGTCTCTGAGTTTGGCTATTGGACCGCACTCTTTGCAACCTTTCTTTTTTATGTGCTGGGGAGTTTAGAGATTTTGGCTGAGGAGGTAGAAAATCCTTTTGGCACGGATGCCAATGACCTTCCTTTGGAGGATTTCTGTGTGACCATAAGGGTCAACGTCGAGGAGATCCTTCTCCCCCCCCAAGAGCCGTCGTTGATCTTTGAGATCTCGCCTGGTTGACGACCCAAAAAACTAAACGCCGAAGCCCGAGGCTGGTTGATATAATCGCCGACCCACAGCACCTCAAGTAAACGCTCCTCCATGGCCGAACACATTCTGTTTCTCACCGGAAAGTTGGCTGAAAAACAGTTGATTCGGACGCTGGGCGATATGCAAACCGATTTCACTTGGACCGTTCACGCGCTTGGCGTCTCGGTTGCGGCCTTGATGACCGCCGATATGATCAGACGCCGCTTAAAGGAGACCTTTGGCGCCGACAGAATCATCATCCCAGGGCGCTGCCGGGGTGACCTTGACGCCCTTTCCGTTGATTTAGGCCTTAAGGTTGAGCGAGGCCCTGAAGAAATTCATGATCTACCGGAATTCTTTGGCAAGCAGCGCCATCCCTTGGATCTTTCCCTTTATGAACTTCGGATCTTTGCCGAAATAGTCGATGCCCCTCAATTGAGTGTGGATGACATCGTTCAAAGGGCGGAGCGATACGCGTCGAATGGCGCCAATGTCATTGATCTTGGCTGTCTACCTGAAACCCCGTTTCCCCATTTGGTGGAGGCGGTCAGGGCACTCAAATTGAAAGGGTTTGTGGTCAGCGTCGACTCGCTCGATCCAGAAGACCTTCTCGTGGGTGGGCGGGCTGGGGCTGACTTTCTCCTGAGCCTCACCGAGGAGACCCTTTGGATTATGAATGAGGTGTCGTCCACACCCATCCTGATCCCATCGCCCCATGGCGATCTTGATTCCCTTGATCGGATGATTGCACGGCTTCAGAAGGGGGGGCGCCCTTTCATTGTCGATCCGATTTTGGACCCCATTCATTTTGGTTTTACCGAGTCGATCGCCCGTTACCTTGAGGTTAGGCGACGTCATCCGGAGGTCGAGATCATGATGGGGGTCGGTAATCTCACCGAATTGACTCATTGTGACACGGCGGGTATCAATGCTCTGTTGCTCGGCATCTGCTCCGAACTTCATATTCGTCAGATTCTTGCGACCGAAGTGAGTCGGCATGCTCGAACGGCTATTCGGGAGGCGGATCGGCTGAGGCGAATTATGTTCGCGGCCCGTGAGATGAACCGCCTCCCGAAACAGATCGATGATGGGCTGATGGCCATACATGAGCGGCGTCCTTTTCCATTGGGGTCTGAAGCGATTGAAGAATTAACGAAGGCCATCAAAGACCCTAGTTACCGGATCCTGGTCAGTGACAAGGGTCTGCATATCTTCAATAGAAATGGCCATCATACGGGCGATGATCCCTTTAGCCTTTTTCCATCGCTGGGCGTTGAAGACGATGGTGGTCATGCCTTTTATCTCGGTGTGGAATTGGCCCGAGCCCAGATTGCCTTTCAATTGGGAAAGCGTTACACCCAAGATCAACCCCTTCAGTGGGGTGCCATGGCCGACCCCCTCGAGGAGGATGATATTGATCCCCACACCTACAAGGCGGCAGGTTCAACCTTAAAGCCGCCGACATTGGCTAAGGGGAAGCAGAAGGCGGGTGGCGATTTGGAGGAGAAGACATGATTCGTGAAGTGATTGTCTCAACGCATTCTCTCGATGGCCTTATCCATCTGGCCCCCATGGGCATTCATGTCTTGGAGGAAGGGATGCTGTTAATGCCTTTTAGGCCATCGACCACGCTTGAGAATGTGCTTGCGACCGGTGTGGCGGTGATGAATGCAACGGACGATGTTCGTATTTTTTCTGGGTGTCTCACCGGTCGCAGGGATTGGCCTTGTGTGCCTTCGGAAAAAGTCTCTGGTTTTCGTCTTAAGAGCGCCCTTACGCATACGGAATTGAAGCTTGAGAGGATCGAGGAGGATTCCCTTCGCCCTAAACTTTATTGTGCGGTCGTTCATGAGGCCCAGCATCGCCCCTTTAAGGGCTTTAATCGAGCACAATCGGCGGTGATCGAAGCGGCCATTTTGGTCAGCCGGCTCGATCGATTACCTCCCGAAAAGATTCAGCGTGAGCTCGACTACCTCGCCATTGGACTTGAGAAAACGGCAGGCCCCATCGAGTATGAAGCTTGGTCTTGGCTGATGGAGAAGGTCCGTCTTTTCTTAGGAG
>JBEIRQ010000140.1:0-4932 GCA_040375885.1 Methylococcus sp. | reverse complement strand
GAGAACGGCAGCGGCGGCGGGACTAGGTAAGCCTTGAAAATAACGCTTATCTTGAACGGACAGCTGCGTATTGAAACGAGCAAATCGGAGGGCGGCGCCCGCTGCATGCACAAACACAGCGACCCAGCCCGCCTTACCAAGACTCGCCAGGGCCCATGCATAGATAACCAAGCCCGGCGCCACCCCGAAGGAAACCATATCCGCCATGCTGTCGTACTCAGCACCAAAGGCACTTTGTGTATTGGTCAAACGAGCCACCCGACCATCAAGCCCGTCTAAGATCATCGCAATGAAGATTAACTCGGCAGCCATCTCAAAGCTGCCGTTCATGGCCGAGGTGATGGCGTAAAAGCCAGAGAAAAGGGCCGCCGTAGTTAATAAATTAGGAAGCAGATAAATGCCGCGGCGCCGGTGTTTCTTGGGGGTATCCTGTTGCATCGGGTATCCGAAGGTTTGAATCCTGGGGGGTTAATCGCATCGAAACGAAGCACGACGGCTTGATCAGGATGTCATGAAGGACCCCGATAGCCAAGAGGGCCCATAAAACAAAGGGTGAGACTAGCTCACCCTTGGTTCGAGTTCAAGACCTGAAACTAGTTCTTGGCCTTATCGACAATCTTATTGGCCTTGATCCAAGGCATCATGTCGCGGAGACGTGCACCGACTTCCTCAATAGGATGCTCACGACCCAAACGACGCTTCGCCTTTAAGGTAGCCGCCCCTGCTTGATTCTCAAGGATGAATTCGCGGGCAAACTCGCCGTTCTGAATTTCCTTCAAGATCTGGGCCATTTCGTACTTGGTTTCTTCGGTGATGACCCTTGGACCCCGCGTCAAATCACCGTATTCAGCCGTATTTGAAATAGAGTAGCGCATGTTGGCAATGCCGCCTTCATACATCAAGTCAACAATCAGCTTGAGTTCATGAAGACACTCAAAATAGGCCATTTCAGGCGCATAGCCTGCTTCAACCAGGGTCTCGAATCCGGCCTGAACCAGTGCTGTTGCACCACCACAAAGAACCGCCTGCTCTCCAAATAGATCTGTTTCGGTTTCTTCACGGAAGTTGGTTTCAATGATCCCTGCGCGACCACCACCATTCGCTGAGGCATAAGAGAGGGCAATCTGCTTGGCATGACCAGAGACATCCTTAAACACCGCAATAAGGCTGGGTACACCGCCGCCTTGGGTATAGGTAGAACGCACCAAATGACCTGGCCCTTTTGGAGCGATCATGATGACATCCAAATCGGCCCGCGGCAGGATCTGTTCATAATGAACATTAAAACCATGAGCAAAGGCGAGGGCCGCACCCTTCTTGATGTTGGGCTCAATTTGCTCGCTGTAAAGGCGTGCCTGATGTTCGTCAGGCGCCAAAATCATCACCACGTCAGCCGATTTGACTGCCTCTTCAATGGAAGCCACTTCAAGGCCCTGATTCTGTGCTTTGATAGCCGACTCTGAGCCAGGACGCAGCGCCACTACGACGGAAACGCCGGACTCCTTCAGGTTGTTGGCGTGGGCGTGTCCCTGTGAGCCGTAGCCGACAATCGCAACTTTCTTGCCGCGAATAATCGAAAGATCGGCATCTTTGTCGTAAAAAACCTGCATGGAATGTCCTCGGTTTGAAAATGCAAAAAAAGAAAAAAATCAGCTGTGAAGTCCACGTTCGCCGCGAAGGATTCCGGTGGTTCCGGAGCGAACAACCTCAATGATATGGTCGTCTGCGATCCCCCTTAGGAAGGCATCCAGTTTGGATTTTTCACCGGTTACTTCGATCACAAAGCTGGTGGGGGTCACATCCAAAATATTGCCGCGGAAGATATCGCACAGGCGGGTAATTTCCTCGCGCATCTCGCCCATGGCACGAACCTTGACCATCATCAGCTCACGCTCGATGTGGGGTGACTCCGAAAGATCCACCAGCTTTACCACATCAATAAGCTTATTGAGCTGCTTGGTGATCTGCTCGACAATTTCATCACTACCGGAGGTGACCAGTGTCATCCTCGACATAGAGGCGTCTTCGGTAGGAGCGACCGTCAGTGTTTCAATATTGTAACCGCGCGCAGAAAAGAGCCCAGCAACCCGCGATAGGGCGCCCGCCTCGTTTTCGATCAGAATCGAGATAATGTGTCGCTTCATGCGAGTTCCCTATCCGTGCTGACCCCCGGGGCCATGCGCATCTCATGATGCCCTTTACCGGCTTCGATCATCGGATAAACGTTTTCAGCAGGATCCGTCAGGATATCTAAGAACACCGTCCGATCCTTCAACCGGAAAGCCTCTTCAAGCGCTGGGCGAACATCCCCTGGTTGCTCCACCCGGATACCCACATGGCCATAAGCCTCAGCGAGACGAACGAAGTCAGGAAGGGTCTCAAGATAAGATTCGGAATAGCGGCTTTCATAGGAAAACTCCTGCCATTGCCGAACCATCCCCATATAACCATTATTGAGATTGATCACCTTGATGCCGGTCCGGTACTGCAGCGCCGTCGCTAGTTCCTGGATACACATTTGAATGCTGGCCTCGCCAGTGATACAGGCCACGTCGGCTTCAGGATGTCCCAATTTGACGCCGATCGCGGCGGGTAACCCAAACCCCATGGTGCCAAGACCTCCGGAATTGATCCAGCGCCTCGGCTCGTCAAATTTATAGAACTGTGCCGCCCACATCTGGTGTTGACCGACATCGGAGGTCACAAAGGCCTTGCCACCGGTGACCTCCCACAGCTCCTCAATGACCCGCTGAGGCTTAATCTTAGGGCTATGTCGATCAAAACCGAGGCAATCGAAGGCGCGCCAACGTTCGATTGACGCCCACCAACCACTAATATCCTGAGAGGACGTCTTAAAATCTGACGCCTTCAAGACGGCCATCATCTCTTCCAAGACCGTCTGAACGTCACCGACGATCGGGATATCAACCCGGACGGTCTTTGAAATCGATGCTGGATCGACGTCAATATGGATAATTTTTGCATCAGGACAAAACTGAGCGAGCTTACCAGTGACGCGATCATCAAAACGAGCACCAATGGCCAGCAATACATCACACTGATGCATACCCATATTGGCTTCATAGGTCCCGTGCATGCCGAGCATGCCAAGGAACTGGCGATCCGTCGCGGGATAGGATCCAAGGCCCATCAGGGTCTGAGTGATGGGGAATCCTAGGAAACGGGTGAGGTCAATGAGGGCTTTGGAGGCATTACCGAGGATCACCCCACCCCCGGTATAAATCATGGGCTGCCGCGCACCTTGCAGCAGGTCAACCGCCTTCTTGATCTGCCAGTGATGCCCTTTGACCTGGGGATGATAGGAACGAATCTCTACCTTCTTGGGGTATTCGTAAGGAATCTTGACCTTGGGGTCCGTAATGTCTTTGGGAATATCGACCACTACCGGGCCTGGGCGGCCGGTTGTTGCAATATAAAAAGCTTTCTTGATGGTTTCAGCGAGTTTCGAGAGATCGCTGACGAGAAAGTTGTGCTTGACGCAAGGTCTGGTGATGCCGATGGTATCGCATTCTTGGAACGCATCACTACCGATCACTGCACGTGGGACCTGCCCGGTCAGAACCACCAGGGGGATCGAATCCATAAAGGCGGTTGCAATGCCTGTCACGGCATTGGTCGCACCTGGTCCTGAAGTGACGAGGACCACGCCTGGCTTGCCGGTTGATCGGGCATAACCATCAGCAGCGTGGGTGGCACCCTGTTCATGACGCACTAGAATATGACGAACGTCATCCTGCTGGAACAGCGCATCATAGATATGCAGCACCGATCCGCCGGGATAACCGAAGATGTACTCGACGCCCTCGTCTTTCAAACACCGGACTACGATTTCAGCACCGCTGAGCTCCACGCCACTTCACCCTGTCGCTATGCCGCAGGATGATAATAAAGACCCTGAAGCAGTTGAAAAAAAGACTGACAAAGGTACTAGGACTTGCTCTCATCGTCAAGGCTGCGTGCACTCATATCCGCGTTCATAAGGAGTAACCCCGGTGTGTGAGGTAAGGCCTGTCACCTCAGCGCCCATTGAAGCGGCTCGCGCTTCACGAGGAGGGATGGACCTAAAGGCAGCCTGGGGGCTTTGGAAGTCCTGCAATCAGGCAGGCGGTTCGAACCGGTGTCCCCGCTAATAACTGGTTGAGGTGGCGTGAGTTACCTTTTTCAGGGCCCAATGCTTTTTCTACCGCTTTGATAAACAAACGATTGGTCGGTAGATGATCAAATCGCTCATGATAGGCTCTAATAAAGCGGATGATTTCGAAGTGATCCTCCTGAAGCACAAGGGGTATCTTCGCCGCTAACGCCCTTGCAAGTTCTGGCGTCCAGGCTTCCCTATCGATCAGAAAGCCGTCTTCAGAAAGGATTGGATGATCCGCGTCATACATCGTATGGCCTCGCCAATCAAGACCATCGAACCACGAGAGGGTGCGATTCCGTTAGTCTCACGAACCCCACCATATCGATCGACTGAACACCTTCGACACGGGGAGATCCACGCCGCTGACGATGCGCCTCGAGCACAAAAAAAGAAGGCAACAAACTGGCTTCGGTTAAGGAAGGCACCCGACCAAGGACACCGTCCTCCATCAGTAAAACTGCATCGCCCCTGCCCGCTCTCAACAAGCATGAGGTTAACCCCGGAGGACTCATCACTAAGTGCAGCGTCCCCATTATAAAGCCACCACCAAGTCGTGCCGCTCAATGATCAACGACCACTGAGAGCGGGCGATGATGGTCACTGGAATCGACAGAGCATCCAGAGCCAGTTGATGGTCTTGAAGCGACTCTCGTTCCACCATGATCTCGTCAATGTCATAGAAGAAGAGAGTATCAAGAAGTCCTTGAATCTTCGACGGTCGGCCTTGTGGTTGAAGGTCTAACAGTTTCACAGACCGGTCCAAGAAGAGTAGG
>JBEIRQ010000246.1:0-3144 GCA_040375885.1 Methylococcus sp. | reverse complement strand
TTCGCGATGGGACCAAGAGGATAGGGCGTTTGAGGGGGCAGTGATTCGCCTTCTTGAATCCCCTCAAACATCGCCCAAAGAGCGTGCAAGATTGCTTTATTCGATGGGAAAGTATTTCAATGATATCGCCGATTATAAGGAGGCGCAGGACTATTTTATAAAGGCCAATCAGCTGAGCCGGTCACTCTATCCTCGTTATGATGGCGCGCTCTTAAGGGCGTACAACGATGGTCTCATCGAGTTGTTTGATGCAGCTCGAAGTGGGCCTTTAGGGGATTATCAACATCTTTCTCAAAAACCGGTGGTTATTATTGGGATGCCCCGCTGTGGATCGTCTCTCTTGGAGCAGATGCTGTCATCCCATCCGGATGCAGCGGGCGTCGGGGAGATTGGATTCTTTCATTCGCTCTATTCAACCCGTTATGGCGATCGAATCTTTAATCTCAAGGACAGCGACCGTGAGGCCTTAGCCGCCGGCTATCTGGAGCGCTTAGGACAAGGGACGGGTCAAGCGCTTCGCGTGGTGGATAAGACTCTGTCGAACTTTATGTTTGCCGGATTGATTCACCAGATCTTTCCTGAAGCTAAGATCATTCATCTTAGGCGGCATCCCATTGATAGCTGCCTCTCTATCTTTTGTCTCAATCTTCCTCAATTTGACTACTCGATGGATCTCGAGGATCTTGCGGATGCTTATGGAGAATACCGACGATTGATGGAATTGTGGCGACTTTCACTGCCGACAGACGTTCTTTTGGAGGTGTCGTATGAAGATCTAATCGATGCCCCAGAGGCGACGCTTCGGGGTGTCCTAGACTTTATCGATCTCCCTTGGGATCCTGCCTGTCTTCATTTTAGTGAGACCAAACGCCGGGTGGGGACTTCAAGTAACTTCCAAGTTCGCCAAGGGCTCAATCGTTCAGGCTTGGGCCGCTATAAACATTATCCAGAACTCTTAGAGCCTCTTTTGCATTTATTAGATTGAGGCGAAATGGAGAGGGTCCTTGAGTCGCCACGTCTTCCTCCAGGGCGTCAGTGTCGCCAGTCTCCCCAAAGTATTTGTGCGGCTGAGAGAATGGCCAAAACCGCGGTTTCGGTTCTCAAGATTCTAGGCCCAAGCCGGATGGGGAGACAGCCCATTTGGATCGCGGTGGCCCGTTCCTCCTCTGAAAAGCCGCCTTCAGGGCCTGAGATAAAGGTAATGCCATCTGTTGGCGGTGCAAGCTGATCAAGGCTCCTAAAGCCCTTTGGGTCCAGAATCAGACGGCTTCCTTCACTCTCTTCAAGCCACTCATAAAAAGGTCTTGGTTTTTCAATCTTTGGCACCACGTTGCGGCCTGATTGCTCACAGGCGCTGATGGCGACGCGGAGCCAGTGCTGATGACGAGAGATTCTTTTACTGTCATCGAGACGCACCACGCAGTGATCGGTCTCAAGCGGCGTGATCATGGTTACCCCGAGTTCCACCGCCTTCTGAAGAGCCAAATCCATCTTTTCGCTTCTTGAAATGCCAAGGGCCAGATGGGTCTTTAAGGGGGATTCTCTTAAGGGTAAAAGGCTTTCCCCAAGCTGCAGCAAGACACCCTCCCGCCCAAGGGCCTCAACGGTTGCCGGCCATTCGCGCCCATCCCCCTGAAAGACGGTGAGTTGATGGCCTTTTTTGAGGCGCAATACGGTCTTGAGGTAGTGGGCGGCGGCATCATCCAGTGGCACTAGGGCGCCATTTGAGAGGGCCGCAGAAAGATAAAGCCTTGAATTACGCATCTAGGGGTGACTCTTGAGGGCTTGATGGATCCCTTCGATCGCTGTTTTGCCCATAAGCTCGATCTCATCAGGGCTGATCACATAAGGCGGCATGAAATAAATCACATCCCCTAAGGGGCGTAGGAGAACGCCGGCGGTGAGGCCATGACGATAGACCCGATGCCCCAGGCGTTCTGACTTGTCGAAAGGCTCCCTCGTCTTTTTGTCTTTCACCAATTCGATAGCGAGAATCATCCCTGTTTGACGAATCTCAGCGACATTTGGATGATCTTGAAGGGATTCGACCGCGGCCTTCATCTTTTGAGCCAATGTGTGGTTTCGGATGAGGGTGGTCTCGGTGAGGAGATCAAGGGTTGCAAGAGCAGCCCTGCAGGCAAGTGCATTCCCGGTATAGCTATGGGAGTGGAGAAAGGCTTTCCCCGCGGCATGCTCTGCATAAAAGGCGTCATAGATCGATTCTAGGGTCAGACCCGCGGAGAGAGGAAGATAGCCTCCTGTCAGGCCCTTAGAGAGACAAAGGAAGTCTGGCGTTATAGGGCCTTGATTCGATGCAAAAAGGGTCCCGGTTCGACCAAAGCCGACAGCAATCTCATCGGCAATTAAATGAACCCCATAGTGATCGCAGGCCTCTCTCAATAAAGCGAGATACGAGGGGTCGTACATCCGCATGCCGCCGGCACACTGGACCAAGGGTTCGATGATGACAGCGGCGACCTCATGGCCATGGGTGTCGAGGGCCTTTTTCATGGCAGCGATAGCACGAAGTGCGACGTCTTTCGCGGTTTCACCCTCTGATCGTTGGTAGGCATCAGGGCTCATGACTCTGATGGGGGTCAATAAAAGGGCGTCATAAGTTTCCCGGTAGAGGCCGACATCGCCGACCCCTAAGGCCCCCAAGGTCTCCCCGTGGTAGCTGTTTTGAAGCGTCATAAAGCGGGTCTTTTGCGGTTTGCCCACATTACGCCAGTAATGGACGCTCATCTTTAAGGCGACTTCAACCGCTGAGGAGCCATTGTCGGCATAGAAACACCGGCTCAGTCCTTTCGGGGCGATCTCGGTCAGGCGCTCTGCCAATGAGATGGCGGGTTCATGGGTAAAACCTGCAAGGAGAACGTGTTCGAGGGTATCCAGCTGATCTTTAAGCGCGGCGTTAATTGCGGGGTGCGCATGGCCAAAGAGGTTGACCCACCAGGAACTGATGGCATCCATGTAACGCCGTCCATCCAGGTCCTCGAGCCAGATGCCCCGTCCCCGCCGGATCGCGATGAGGGGAATCTCCCGCTCATGGTCCTTCATCTGCGTGCAGGGGTGCCAGACTGCAGCGAGATCGCGGACGGCCAGCGGCGGGAGACTGTCGGATGGGGTTGTCATGCGGGCATA
>JBEIRQ010000052.1:0-8639 GCA_040375885.1 Methylococcus sp. | reverse complement strand
TTGATCCCATAAAAAGAAACCGGTGGGGCCAGCGCCCATCCCGTTGTGCTGGGCATTACCACCACCGGGCTGGCTGATTTGAACCAAGGCCCCCATTGAAGCTGACAAAGCCCCGCAACACGGTTGAAGGGCAGTCCCTATGTTGTCTTTTCAGTACGCTCGTTAGAATGTCAGATCCTTGAAGGAGTATCCCAACAGTGAAGATCCTTTTTATCGTTCTACTCGGACTTAGTATGTCGGGCTGTGTCTTCGATCAGGAGAGCGTGCATCGAGACTTTTCAATCGACAGTCAGGCGATGGCGGAGCAGCGGTCACGGGTCGACCTTTCCTGCAAGAATCCTAAGGCGGATCGAGCGATCCGCCGCGACAGTATGTCCGACTGGCAAGATGAAATTTATAGTGAATATAAGGTTTGGGTCGAAGGCTGTAACAAGCGCATCACTTATCTGATCGTCTGCCGGGAGGATGAGCCTTGTCGGTTTGCTGACCAGATTGAAATCGAACCCTGAGGGTTAGCGATGCTGGAGGACGGCGATCTTTCCGAGCCAGGTGGTACTGTCGGATGACAGCCACTGATTCGCCTTGGGTGAATGCTTGATGGTCGCATCTAAAAAGGCGACCGTTGTCGTCTCGATGGCCGCCAATTGCTGGCCGTAATGCCGCGGATTGAACCGTGGTTCAGGGAACATCATGCTCCCCGCAGGGGGATGCCCGCCTGTCGGTGGGCCGCTTCGGCGCCCTGAGTGTTCTTTACTGTTTGCTTCATCCGCCTCTTCAGGCAGAGGACTTTCATCTTGTTCTTGGGTTTCTGGATCTGATTCCATCAGGCTTTTTCCAGCGAATTGCCGGTGAAGACCATAGTCGAGCATCAGAAGGTATTTTTGACCCGGTGGGGACTGTTTGAAGATGGCAGTACGAAGCGATGGGGAACTCATCCCATAAGGATCGTGATCCTCGGTCCCGGTGACAATCAATAGCGGCGTATTGATCGCATCGTAACGGGATTCAAGGCCGCCGGCGGCGAGATCAACATGGGGGCTCAGTAAGATCGCCGCCATCACCGGAGTCATCTCAACCTTCTCCTGAATCCCTCGATGTTGCTCACCCGCGAGGAGGGCGGCGGTTTGAGCGCCAAGATCATAGCCAGCCACAATTAATCGCTGATCATCCGCCTTTTTAAAATCGACATCCCCTTGATCACTCAGACGTCGACATTCTTGTAGGGCGTAGCGGACATCGAGGAGCCTTTGACGGCTCGCCTCTCGAGTAAAGCGAGGATGAGCGATCATCCGAAGGTCCTGTCGATCATCCCTATTGAGGTGACGCGTGGCATCCCGATCGCTGGTTGCTTGAAGGGTCAGAACTGCGTAACCAGCCGCCACCCACGCGGATCGCCAGAGCTCTCCTGCAGCGGCATCCTCTCCGAGTCCTGGGAAATAGAGGATTAAGGGGTAATGGCCTTCTGGACGTGGCGTAATGTAACTGACATCGAGCGTCCTTCCATCATGATGCCAGTTCTCTCGCCGAAGGGGGCTGGCCTCAAGTCCTGGAGGTTCATAGTGTGGCCTTTCAGCAAAGGTGGTCTTATCGTCTTGAATATCAGCGGCCTTTGGCCATCGCGGTCCACCGAAGCATCCCTCCAAAAGCATCATCATGATCCCCAGAAAGAGAATCAAAGGGGTCAACAAAGAAGGTGAATGATCGCCGGCTGGCTTCAGATGGCTGATCTGGTTCATAGGCTTAAGCACCGGCTGGTTGATCCCATCATGATGGTTTTTAGGCGATCACGGAGCAAGGGGCATCCATCTTCGAGGTCCTTCGAATAGAGGGGGTCTTTCAGACCTCATCGTCATTTTTTTAGATCTTTCACCTTGTCATCCAGGCCTTTGAACTCGCTATAGGAGATCTGTCCCTTAAGGCTAGGGAGTAAGGTGTAGGACCAGTGTCCATGCGGTTCTTTGAGTGAACGCTCGGCATAGTGATGAACGAGGGATTCTGGAAGGGGAATACTCACGGCCTCTAAGAGCCAACAGACATCATCCCGACATGTCTTTCGGCTATTTTGGGTGGTAATTTTCTGTTGCATGATGCCTGCCGGTGCTTCGTATTGCACCACGATGACCTTACGCGGCTCTTGAACGGCACGCATGATGGTCACCGCATAGGCGATTTTGCCTGTCCGTTGGTCAAGGGAAGCGACCAGATAGGAAGATTCGAAGTGGGAAGGCCCTTCATAAGGCTCTTCATAGCCCTTCTCCGTGGTAATCCTCCGTTGCTGATCCTTCTCAGAGACCAGCGTTGTTGTCTTAAAGTGGTCGCTGCCAAGCGACTCGGGTGACACTGTCGGTGGCTGATTGGCGCACGCGGTAATGAGAAGGGAAGAGGCTAGAGCAAGAAGGCGTTGGTGGGTCATAGTCAAAGCATCTTAAGGGTGATGAGGGCTAGCCATTCTAGGCATATTTTGTCCCTCAAGAATTAGGGCGTTGTCGGTTTCTTAAAGTAGTCTCTTAGTGGGCGCTCAAAGGTCAGGGTCCAAACGACCTGTTCTGCGGCTTCCCGCGACGTTGGAACCAGCGCAATACTCTCCGCTTTCTTAGGGCATTTTTTGCCGGTGAGGAGGGCGAGATGAGATGGCTCATCGCCCTCAAGGCTGCAACTATGCACCTTGCCCTTCAGGATTTTCCCCTCGCCATCGGCCAAGCGGGATTCCATCCCGAAGTCATTGTCGTTCGTTAATGCAAGCGTATGCTCATCGATTAGGGCAAGGCCCTCTGTTTTTTCAAGCGTCCACCCGGCCTGATCAAGATCGAGAAGCCTTAATTTGGTCAGTGGCTGGAGGGCGGCCATCGCCGTCACTTTTGAGGGGGCGTGGCTTTGGGATTCAAGTCCATCCATACCGTGAATATCAGAAGCCCCCTTTAGATCAACGAGCATCAACCAATGGCGATCATGCCCTTCTGGATCTTTCCCTTCCTCGATCACAACAAATTGACCTTGGCCGAGGGCGGTCATGTCTCCGAGCTTGGCTTCACCAGGATGGCCCTTTTTATAATCATTTGGCGCAATAGGGTAGGCATACTCTCGGGTGAGTCCCTTCAATGGATCCCATTCAAGCCAGCGGATGAAGGGCGCCTCTTCATCCATATTGCTCTGTAAAACGGCATTCAGGGTTTTCCTGTCAGGATCATAGGCGAGCGCTTCAAAGCCGCGATTATTTCGCCGATGGGCAAAGATCTCCGGAAGTCCTTGGCCTGGCCCAAGTCTTTGAAGGACGGCCCCCGTGTTGGGATCGACCCTGAAGAGGGCAGGGGCATATTCTTCAGCGATCCAGAGATCTTTGCCATCAAAGGTAATGGCTTCAGGATCAATGCCGTTGGGGTCAGAGGCCAGGCGATGAAGGCGATCATCAAGGGGGACTTCATGGGTGGCGCCTAAACTGCCTTCAGGATGAGGGAGTCCTGTGAGGGGATGATCCTTCATCGTGAGAGGATGAAGATCGCTCAGCGCTCCTTCATGACCCGTGATGGTCAGTGTCCCGATCAAAGGCGCATAACTTTGAATTGGAAACAGCTTGCTATCGGCGTTTTGGATGCTAGGACCATCGGCATTTGGGCCACGATCACTCAAGACCCAAAAGGATAATGTCCCCGGTGGTGATGGCTTTAAGACCATCCCGCTCCCCATGGCAGGTGGCAATCCTTGCCGAAATAATTCTTGTGTCTTTGGGCTGCTGCCGGTCAGGGGGATCCTTGTTGAAGGATCTTCAAAGGACAGCGTTGTTGTATGAATGATCACTTTGTCACCGAACGCCGATAGGGCTTCTTGGTTGCCCTGGCGTTTAGCGCTCTCAGGCTGGTGAAGTGGGCAGGCGGACAGTAAGAGGGCACCTAGAAGTGCGAGAGTGAAGACCCTGGATCGCTCAATTGGGAAGATGGGCATAGTGGGGATGAAGGAAAACAGACGCGGAAGAGGTTCGTCATTGTAGCTTGCACTGAGCCTAAGCTTCAGGGGGATGAAGCCACCTCTTTTTCTGGCACAGGTTCAAAGGCCCGCCAGCCCCCACCTAAGGCCTTATAGAGGGCGACCAGGCTCGTCGAAATTCGGGCCTGGCTTGCAATCAGCGAGGTCTCCGCTTGAAAAAGGGTTCGTTGGCTTTCAAGCACATTGAGAAACGTCGTGAGGCCCCGGAGGTAGCGTTCTTCTGAAAGTTTAAAAGCGAGCTGATTCGCGGTCACCGCTCGTTCAAGGGCCTCTCGCCGATGTTGCTCTTCACGATAGGCGATAAGGGCATCTTCGACCTCTTTAAAAGCAGTCAGAATCGTCTCTTGATAAACGAGTAAGGCTTCTTCCTGACTGGCCACACTATGATCAATATTTGCCTGGATGCGTCCCCAGTTAAATATCGGGGTGGTGACGCCACCCGCCATGGACCAGGATTTTCCAACCGGAGAAAAATCTGAAAGCTTCATATTCTGAAGTCCAAGGAACATGGTGAGGTTGAGTTTGGGATAGAGCTGCGCAGTCTGATTACCAACATCCGCGGTGGCCGCGGCTAACTGACGTTCTGCCTGCATGATGTCGGGTCGCCGCCTGAGAAGCTCCGAGGGCAGATCAGGAAGAATATCGGTCGGGGTTTTTGGTATGCCGGTCCCCGTGTCGAGAAGATAGAGGAGGCTATCTGGGGTTCTCCCGAGAAGGACGGCGAGGGCATGAACATCTTGGCGGGCCGCGATGATAAAGGTCGTGAGGTCGGACCTTGTCGTTTCTACCTGGGCCTCCTGCTGTGCCACTTCCTGCATGCTACCGAGTCCGCCGCGGGCCCTTGCAAGGGTGAGTCCTAGGGTATCCTCTTGGGTTTTGATGTTGAACTCCGTGATCTTTCGCCGCTCCTGGTTTGCTCTTAGATCAATGTAGAGTCGGGCGACTTCCCCGGTGAGTGAGACCTTGATGGCGCGTCGTTCATCTTGTTCAGCCTCAACGAGGGCATCACGCGATTCGATGCGCCGAAAGAGCCCTCCAGCAGGATCGATTTCCCATTGAACATCGAAACCGGCCTGAATGAGGTCAATCAGGCCATAACCAAAATAACCCCCGGCGGCTGGATTTTGAGTGCCACTGCCGGTGATGAAGTCATTTCGGCGTTGACTCACATTAGCCCTCTCGCCCACTGAAGGAAGTCCTTCGGCAATGGTCCTCGCTCGATCGGCACGCGACATCAGGATGTTTTGCGCAGCCTCTTTAACATCGAGATTGAAGGCAGTGGCCTCCTTGATTAAGCGGCTCAGCAGAGGATCATTAAAGACCGTCCACCAGTCATCGGGGGGGGGACGGTTATGATGATCGTTTGCAGCGCCGTATTTACTGGGCGCTTTGATGTCGGGTTGCCGATAATCGGGGCCGACCATGCAGCCGCTCAGCATACCCCCGAGTATGAGTGTAATGAGCCACCCCGCTCTCATGGTGCAGACAGGGGTTGGTTAATGGTTGAAGTTGATTCCCGCCCATCAGGAACCTCGATAAAAATGTCGAGTTGCTGACCGACGAAGGCTTTGAGTTGGCTTGGATCATATTCATAGAGGACCTGTAACACCCGGGTATCGACTCGCTCTGTGCTATCGCCGGTGAGGGATCGTTTAGGGACGACGTAAGGTTCGACATAGGCGAGAGAGAGCGGGGTGCTCATGTCCCGATTGCCGCGGAGATAGGCTAATGCGTGACCTTTAGGATTAAACCGCCAGACATCGTTTTCATCGATGTCGACACGGACATGTAACTGATGGAGATTACCCATCACGAGCAGGGGCGGAGATCCTTGTCCTTGAGCGGTAGGCCCTGCCTGTGCAAATTCTCCTGGACGAATGTTGACCTGAAGAATCTGACCATCCGCCGGTGCACGAACTTTAAGTCGTTCTATCGTGGTCATGACCTGGGCCAGCTGACTTTCGGCCTGTTGAACCTGCGCTTTTTGGGAGAGGATGCGGGCGTTGTTGATGAGGACATTGTTCCTCCGCTGTTCAAGGTCCTCTTGGCTGATCGCTCTTCGATCTTCGACCGATTCAGCTAGTTTTAGGAGAATAGCGGATTGCCGCAGCAAAGCTTCGGCCTCCTTGACGCCGGCTTTAGCGCGCTCAAGGTCGGCTTTTCGAACCTCTAACAAGGCGCGCATGTCGCGATCATCGATCGTGAATAAGAGATCATTCTTCAGCACCTGATCTCCGACCTTGACATGGAGAGACTGAATCAAGCCGGGGAGGGCTGATCCAATCAGAATATTGCGGTTTTTGGCCTCGATGATGCCGGACCCTGCGATGAAGTGGGTGTAGGGGGAATCTGAAGGTTGCGCGACAGGGGCTGCAACTTTAACCGGCTGGTTGCCACGAATCACCGTAAGGACGCCGAGTCCAAACCCGATGATGGCTAAAAGAGGAAGAAGGTAACGGATCAGCATGGGGGCTGTCTCAAAGGTGATTAAGGTTCATTGGATGGGACGTCAGGAGCCTAATCCAAGGATGAGTTTTGAAGAATGTTGCCATCGTCCATGTGCGCGATGGTGTCAGCGAATTCAAAGATGCGTTCATCATGGGTCACGATGATCAGGGCCTTACCCGCATCGAGGGCGACGCCTTTAAGAAGCTCCATCACTCGGTGGCCGGTGTCATGATCGAGCGCGCTCGTCGGTTCGTCACAGACAATGAGCTTGGGGTCATGGACGAGGGAGCGAGCGATAGCCACGCGTTGCTGTTGACCCCCTGAAAGTTGTGAGGGCATCGATGTCAGTCGCTGACCTAAGCCTACGCGATCGAGCATATTGGCTGCCGCTTGAAGGGCGA
The DNA here is from genome assembly GCA_040375885.1 of Methylococcus sp. Taxonomy (GTDB): domain Bacteria; phylum Pseudomonadota; class Gammaproteobacteria; order Methylococcales; family Methylococcaceae; genus UBA6136. Next base: position 1,809 of record JBEIRQ010000052.1, on the reverse strand, counting down.
GAGGGCGCTTGACGCCGTTGATGATCAAAGGAACGGCGGCATTTTCTTGTGCGGTCAGTGAAGGGAGGAGGTTGTAGGCTTGAAAGACAAAGCCAATGGTTTTTGCCCGAAACGCTAATTTATCGTGATCGCTGAGTGATTTGAGATCGACGCCATAGACTGCGCAGGTGCCTTCATCTTGATCCAAAATGCCGGCAATGACCGAGATGAGGGTCGTTTTGCCACATCCAGAAGGGCCCACGAGCATCATCAGCTGACCGACGGGGATGTCAAGGTTGACCCCGCGAAGCGCCATGACCTTTTGGCCGCCCGCTTCATAACCTTTGGTGAGATTCCGGCAATGGACGGCCATCATGGGTGCCACCATCATCAGGTCTTAAAGACCATCGCCGGTTCCAGCGTCATCACCTTACGAATGCTGATGCCGGCGGCCATGAGACAGATGAGCATGACGCCCACACCGCTAAATAGAAGCAGTTGCCAGGGGAACCTGAAAGAAAGGATGGTATTTCGCATCGCCCAACCGAATACCGACGTCAGGCCAACGCCGAGGCCATAACCGATGATGCCCACAATGAAGGCCTGCAGCAGAATCATCATCAGCAAGGTGCCATTGTCAGCCCCCATGGCCTTAAGGACAGCAAACTGGCGCAGATTTTCGAGGGTGAAGCTATAAAAGGTTTGACCTGCAATCGCCGCCCCGACCAAAAACCCGAGGGCGACCGAAATCCCGAAATTGATCGGAATACCCGTGTTTTTCATGTAGTAGTTGTAGGTCAAGTCCTGAAAACCTTTCTGGGTATAGGCAGCAAGGCCCGTATGGGATTCGATGGTACGGGTTAGATCCTTTGGGTCGACGCCGGGTTTTGCCTTGACCAAAATGAAAGAGAGGAGCTTTCTCTCTCTCGGCGCCATGTTTTTGGCCCTGGAATAGGTGGTATAGACCACGGGCTGCGACTGAAATGTCCTCGTGGTCTTGGCAATGCCCACCACGATGGCGCGATGATCATTGAGTTCCAATAGGTCTCCTACCTTGAGGGGGATCGCCTGGCCATCAGGGCCTTTTAACCCGAGTTTCTCCTTGGCGCCATCGCGGTCAACAATCACGCTGTCGGCCCTTCGGAGGTCTTCGAGTCGTCCTTCGAGCATTTCAGGCGGCCCTCCAATCAAGGTCGCATCATCAAGCCCGATGACGTTGCAGGTCTGGAAGTTGCCGTTGGTCAAACGCGCTTTGATGAGTCCCTTGTAGAGCGGCATAGCCCAGTCAACGCCACTGACGCCACGAACCCGATAGAGTTCGGTATCTTGGAGGGGTTTGACGTCATCGACAAATTGGACCTTAGGATCCATGACCCAGATATCGGGTAAACCGACATCACTGATGAAGCTGAAGGAGCGAGTCATCAGGCCAACAAAAATCGCTGGTTGCTGGGTCATGATCAGTGAAGCGAAGGTGAGCCCCATGATGATGCCGAGATACTTGCTTCTATCGCCCATCAACATCCGGATCGCGATATAGCTCATGGCAGACCTCCTGTCGATGGGTCGAGAGCACGAAGGCCACCGAGCGAAAAGCGAATAATCATGTCAGCGGTTCGATCGATGGCCTCGGGACTGCTGATGACCTCAGGGCAAAGCCGCTCAATCATTGGCTTTGAGTGGCGGAAAACCAGGCATTGACCAATGATGCAATGAATGACCCGATCGATATCGGTTTGAGCCAACGTCTCGCCCCCGAGTTGAGGAATCAGTTATCGAAGGATCATGAATCTTGGTTTCATGACCGTATCAATAATGAAATGGATCTAT
>JBEIRQ010000360.1:0-2128 GCA_040375885.1 Methylococcus sp. | reverse complement strand
TCGAACTCATGGCCGACTAGGCACCGCCGCCGCAGGCATATAAGGGGGCCCTTTAGCTAAGAGCACCTTCAGGGTTAGATAATGACCATAGATGTCCTCAAAGAAGCTGATTCGCCCTCCCTGGTCAGCCATGACCGTCGAATAAAGAATATAAACCGGGATGGGCCTTTTAAGGCTGATTGTCTTGGTCTGATCGCCTTTAATCATCACCTCGATGCGTTCTCGCGGCCAATCGCCATTATCTTGAAGGACCCATTCGGCGAGCTTTAAGGGATCTTGAACACGAATACAGCCGTGACTAAAGTCCCGCCGATCCCGACTGAAAAGGCTTTTGGCCGGCGTACTATGAAGATAGACGTTATTGGTATTTGGGAATGAGAACTTGAAAAGGCCTAAGGCATTCTCCTCTGAAGGCCGCTGACGGAGCTTAAGCTGGCCTGCCAGCACCTTTTGAAGGTTAGCCTCATTCGGCTCCAAAGGCACTGATTTTAATGAGAAATCAGGGACGATCTCCATCGAACGCGCGCCCATCAACTCCGGATGATGAAGAAACTCAGGGACCAATTCCTTGACCGCAATGGCTTCGGGGACATTCCAATAGGGCCTAAAGGTCACCAAGGTCATGTCGGATCGAAAGACCGGGGTCGTGCGTCCATCCATCGCCTCACCGACGACCACATTCATCTGGAGCTCATGCTGCCCCAACCCCTCGCCGGCTCGAGCGCCATAAAGCTTAAAGGCAGGGATATTAACGATCAGGTAATACCCCTTGATGTCGGCAGGAAGCCATCTTAAACGTTCAAGCCCGATCTCAATCTGCTTCAAGCGATCGGGAATGGGTGTCGATAGCCGCTTGAGGGTGGCTTGCCCTATCACGCCATCCTCTCCAATACCGTGCCGCATCTGGAAGGCCTTCACCGCTCCCGCTAACTGGGGATCATAACGTTTAGAGCCTTGATCCTTGATGGTGATCTGAGGAAGATCACCGAGAGCGGTCAAAAGCTTTCGAAGAGCAGGGACATCTTGGTGTTCCATACCGGGGCGAAAGCGGGGCGGAAAGCCAAAACGCGGATGCGGCAATTCCCTCGCCAACAACCGATAGCGCTTCAGTGCTTCCTTCAATGGTCTATAAATAGGAAAACTAGGCTCAAGCGCCATCACCACCTTTCGGGGGCTCTCTCCCAAAAAGATCTTTTGGAGCTCTAAGGCCCCATCGATTCGTCTTGGCTCAATATCGAAACCCACGGCCCGTGGCTGGACATGACCAATCGAGACATGCCGAAGAAATCTTAGGCTTGAAACCGTTAAGACCAGATCAAAACGGGAAGCCTCTTCCGAGGCTAAAAGACCTTGAGAGGACTTCCGAAGCGTGTCCTGAAGCCAGACGACATCATAATCCTCCCAACGAAGCCCAAGATCTTCCGAACTTCCAAGCATCTCCACCATCGACCGTGCGGCGGCCGTTGGTCGTCCACCATGAAGCCACACCGGCTGATGCGAAGACCCTTCATAGATCGCCGCCAAAGGCTTAGCCACATCCGACAACGGCTCATAGCGGAGCCCGGCGATCCGGCCGAGCTTCAGCCACCTTGAGAGGTCCGCCTCAAAACCCCCTTCAGCCGCAAGCAAAGATCCTTGGACCCAGACGCACAATAACAACGAGAAAAATAATCGACCAACCATAGAGCGATGCAACCCACCAGACCAACACGGGGCCTCTCAGCCATAAACCACCACAAGCGCAGTATAGCCACCCAAAGCGCCACCATTAACCTAGAACTTTACTAGGGATTTAAAGAGGACTAAAATGGTCCCCAATAAACGAGGTCATCATGCTCCGCATCAGTAAACTCAGCGACTACGCCATCATCATTCTTGGCCATATGGCCAAAGCGCCCTCACAAACCTTTGCCGCTAATGACCTTGCAGCTTCGGCTGGGATCGGTGGGCCAACGGTCAGCAAGGTACTGAAGGCGCTGGTCAAGGCGCACGTGGTTCGCTCAACTCGGGGCCCCAAAGGGGGCTACCAATTAGCCCAAACACCCGAAAAGACGTCCATCGCCAATATCATTGCAGCGCTTGAGGGCCCCATCGCTCTCACCGAATGCAGCATTGACCTCAACCACTG
>JBEIRQ010000098.1:0-6237 GCA_040375885.1 Methylococcus sp. | reverse complement strand
TGCCGTTCTCGCGGGCTTTGTCTGGGTTTCGGTTAAATACGAATGGCCGCTTGAATCCATTCGTTACGCAGCCCTCGGCTTGACCGTATCCACCGGTCTTTTGATGGTAAGTAATTTTCGTTACTATAGCTTTAAGGATATTGATCTGCATGGTCGTGTGTCCTTCCTCTGGGCCATTTTGGTCATGCTCATCTTCGCGTTTCTCTTCACCAATCCACCCTTGGTTCTGTTTACCTTATTCACCACTTATGCCCTATCGGGGTTGGTGTTGACCTTGGGGCGCCGTCGCCGGATCCGGACCGAACGACGTGCTTGAGGAGGGTTAGATTCCCCCCAAACCTTCCGTTGTCTCAGTGGTTCTGGCGGCCTATAGTGAAGGACCTTGGTTGAAGGGAGTGACTGGGGATGTTCGATTTTAGTTGCCATTCAGTGCGATAGGGCTCCAAGGGAGCCCGCCATAAGGACTTCCGATTCGCTGCGATTTGATTTGAGAGAGTGATGCATGAGCGAGAAACTCATTATTTTTGATACCACCCTGCGTGATGGAGAACAGAGTCCCGGCGCATCAATGACCCGTGATGAAAAAGTTCGAATCGCTAAGGCCCTGGAGCGACTCCGGGTCGATGTGATCGAGGCGGGCTTCCCTGCGGCAAGCCCCGGAGATTTTGAGGGCGTTCAGGCGGTGGCGCGAACCATTCGCGATAGCGTCGTGTGTGGTCTTGCAAGAGCACTGGACCGGGATATTGATCAGGCTGGATTGGCACTCAAGGAGGCCGCTCAATCGCGGATCCATACCTTCATTGCGACGTCGCCGATTCACATGCAGCTGAAACTGCGGATGTCCCCTGAGGAAGTCATTGCCCATGCGGTTAAGGCCGTGAAAAGAGCGCGCCAATACACGGACAATGTAGAGTTCTCCCCTGAGGATGCGGGTCGCTCTGAAGAGGATTTCCTTTGCCGGATCCTAGAAGCCGTGATTGAAGCTGGCGCGACCACGCTCAATATTCCAGATACCGTCGGCTACAGTCTGCCTGAACCCTTTGGGTATACCATCCGGCGACTGCGCGAGAGAATTCCGAATGCCGATAAAGCCATATTTTCTGTTCATTGTCATAACGACCTTGGGCTAGCCGTCGCCAATTCGCTATCGGCCGTGATCAATGGCGCACGTCAGGTCGAGTGCACCATCAATGGGCTCGGCGAGCGGGCAGGCAATGCCGCTCTCGAGGAGGTGGTGATGGCGGTGACGACACGTCAGGATGTATTCCCATGTCATACCACGATCGATACGCGGGAGATTGTGGCCTGTTCCAAACTGGTGTCGAACATCACTGGATTCCCGGTTCAGCCCAATAAAGCCATTGTCGGAGCTAATGCCTTTGCCCATGAATCGGGCATCCACCAAGATGGTGTCCTCAAGCACCGTGAAACGTATGAGATTATGCGCGCGGAGGATGTTGGCTGGAGTGCCAACCGGATGGTTCTCGGGAAGCACTCCGGCCGCAACGCTTTTAAGACCCGGATGCACGAACTCGGGATCGACTTTACTTCAGAAGCCGAGCTCAATGATGCCTTTGCCCGTTTTAAAGAACTCGCCGACAAGAAACATGACATCTTCGATGAAGACCTCCAGGCCCTAATTACCGATGCCGCAGGCGCTTCGGAAGAGGAGGGGACGAAACTGGTGGCGCTCAAAGTCTGTAGCGAGACCGGTGAAGTACCGATGGCGCGAGTGACGGTTCGACTGGATCAGGAAGAAATGACCGCCACGGCGACCGGAGGCGGGGCCGTCGATGCGAGTTTTAAGGCGATTGAGGCGGTTCTTAAAACCGATGCACAACTGCTACTCTACTCGGTCAACAACATCACAACCGGGACGGATGCCCAGGGCGAAGTGACGGTGCGCCTTGAGAAAGGAGGGCGAATTGTGAATGGACAGGGCGCTGATACCGACATTGTGATTGCATCGGCCAAGGCGTACCTCAATGCGGTCAACAAGCTCTTGCTGCCCACCACCCGCATGCACCCTCAGGTGACGGGCAAGGTCTGAAGTTCTGTGATCAAGGAGTGATGGGCATGGAATCCCAGCGTAACGCACGTCTCAAGATCATGGGGATCGATACGTGGACTTTGAAGGATCTCTCGCCGCCCCATGGTCCTTTGGCGGTGTCGAGATTACAGGAAGCCATCCATCCTGCTGGCGACTGCCTTGATGGCCTTACAGATTGGACGACCCTTAAAGCAAAGGTTCGTGACTGTCAGCGCTGCCCGCTCCATGAGACTCGGACCCAGACCGTCTTTGGTACCGGTGATGAACAGGCCCGCTGGATGTTCATTGGCGAGGCCCCAGGGGAACAGGAAGATCTCAAGGGTGAGCCCTTTGTCGGCCGAGCTGGACAGCTTCTGGATGAAATGGTGAAGGCTTTAGGGCTGGAACGCTCATCCGTCTATATTGCAAACGTCCTTAAATGTCGGCCTCCCAAGAATCGAGATCCCTTGCCCTTTGAGGCGGAGGCTTGTGAATCTTATCTGCTTGAACAGTTACAGCTGGTCTCACCATCGATTCTGGTGGCTGTAGGCCGGATTGCCGCCCAACATCTTCTCAAGACCACGACACCCATTGGAAAACTCCGGGGGGTTATTCACGATTACCATGGGATTCCATTAGTGGTGACCTACCACCCGGCCTATCTTTTACGTGCCCAGACGGAAAAGCGAAGGGCCTGGGAGGATTTGAAACTAGCCCGGCAGACCCTGGCCGGCGCCACTGTCAAGAGGGCCTCGAATGGACTTCTTCTTTGATATTTTGGACAAGGCGCGTCGCTGGATGACGTATGACGCTGAGGTTTCTTTTTATTACAAACATTTTCCTTCGCTTGTGGAAAACGCCGAAGTAAACCTGAGACCGATGGTGCGGGCCGACATTGATCGCTTGTACGCCATAGAGACGTCTGCGTATGAATTTCATTGGGAGCTTGAGACCTTCAGAAGCTGCTTTAAGATCGGCTACCACTGCTGGATTGCCGAGCGCGCCCGTGACGTGGTGGGTTATGGTATTTCAACGATCGGTGCCGGAGAATCTCATGTTCTCAATGTCTGTGTTGCGCCAGATCATCAAGGACGGGGTGTTGGCCGTATGATCCTCAATCACCTGATTCAAGAAGCCACCCGTTTTAAAGCCGATAGTATGTTTCTCGAAGTTCGCCCATCAAATCCCAAGGCGATTAAGCTTTACCGCAGTATGGGGTTCAATGAGATCGGTACCCGCAAAGGCTACTATCCGGCGCGTCATGGGCGTGAAGATGCCATTGTGATGGCAAGGATGCTGGGCTAAAGAGAGACCCGAATCGAGCGGCGACCCTTCACGCTGTCGATTTTAAAGGTTAAGCAACAAACGTGACGGGTCCTCTAAGAGTTCCTTGATGGTGAATAAGAAGGACACCGCGTCACGACCGTCGATGATCCTGTGATCGTAGGAAAGAGCAAGATAGATAATGGGACGAATGACGATTTGTCCTTCTTCGACCACAGGCCGGTCCTTGATAGCATGCATCCCGAGAATCGCACTTTGAGGCGGATTCAGAATGGGGGTTGACAGCATGGACCCAAAAATACCGCCATTGGTGATGGTGAAAGTGCCGCCGGTCAGTTCTTCGAAGTGCAATTTGCCATCACGGCCCCTCAGCGAATAATCGTTGATCGCCTTTTCAATCTCAGCAAACCCTAAATGGTCAGCATTCTTGAGGACGGGGACTACAAGTCCCCGCTCCGTGGTCACGGCAATCCCGATATCGTAAGAATCGTGATAAACAATGTCCTGCCCATCCAGTGAGGCGTTGATGATAGGGAACCGCTTGAGTGCCTCGATAGAGGCCTTGACAAAAAAGGACATCAATCCAAGTTTGACGCCATGCACACTCTCAAAGCGAGCGCGATGCTGCTGACGAAGTGAGAATATCTTCTCGAGATTCACTTCATTGAAGGTCGTTAGCGTCGCCGTCGTCTTTTGCGCTTCGACCATGCGTTCTGCAATCCTTGCCCGGATCCTGGTCATCGGTACTCGGCGCTCTAGAGGAATCATGGGGCGAGTGAGGCTCACGGGCGTCTGCTCCATAGATCCTTTGGGCGCTGCTGGGTGATCGCGTCGTTCGATGAAATTGAGAACGTCCTGTTTGCTGATCCGTCCCTCGACGGGGATATCGGTCGGTGATAATTGGTGTTCGGTTAAAAGGCGGCGGACTGCGGGGCTTACAGGCGGTTCAAGCGCTGCCGCTGCCGCTGGGGCGTCTGGCTCCGGCTGAGATTCAGCCTCGGGACTCAAGGTCATGGCGCTCATCTGCAGCTGTTCCGCCGAGGTCTCAATGACGGCCAGAAGATCGCCGCTAGTAACCACATCGCCCTGGCTACGACGAATTTCAAGGAGGGTGCCTGATGTCGGAACCGGCACTTCGAGGACCACCTTGTCCGTTTCTAGGTCAAGTAAAGATTGATCCTTTTCGACAGAGTCACCCGTCTTTGCATGCCAGCTAACTAGGATGGCATCGGAGACAGACTCCGGGAGTTGAGGGACAAGCACTTCAATACGCATAGGCCTTCCTAAAGGATCATCCGGTGGGCGTCAGGGGGCCTTTGAGGGCCTCATCGACGACGCGCTTTTGTTCAACGATATGACGCTGGTATTGTCCGACGGCCGGTGCGGCCGAGACGGCCCGGCCAGCGTACTCTAGGGGGAGGGCCGAAGGCGCCTGGTTCAAGAAATGGTGCTGGATGTAGCGCCATGCCCCCTGATTCTCTGGCTCTTCCTGGCACCAGACTAAAGCGTCCATGGAGGGATATTGTGCCAGTTCTGCTAAAAGTTCGCTGTCTGGAAAAGGATAAAGCTGTTCGACCCTAATTAAAGCGACATGGTCCAGCGAAGCGTCATCTCGTGCCGCTTGGAGATCGTAGTAGATTTTCCCGCTGGTAAGAATGACCCGTCGAATGTTCTCTTTAGGCTTTTGGGTTATGTCCCCGATGACCGGTAAAAAGGCGCCATTCTCAAGTTCATCGAGTGATGATGCCGCCTGCTTGTGGCGGAGAAGGCTTTTTGGGGTCATCACAATGAGGGGTTTTCTGAAGGGGCGTCTTATTTGCCGCCGCAAAAGATGGAAGATCTGTGCAGGCGTTGTCGGAATGGTGACCTGCATGTTGTCTTCGGCGCACAATTGCAGATAGCGTTCAATCCGGGCCGATGAATGTTCGGGACCTTGACCTTCATAACCATGGGGTAACAAGAGCGTCAAGCCACACAGCCGTCCCCATTTGCTTTCACCTGAGGCAATGAATTGGTCGATGACGACTTGGGCATTATTCGCAAAATCACCAAATTGGGCTTCCCAAATGACGAGGACCTCAGGGGCTGAGCTCGCGTAGCCATACTCAAAACCCAAGACACCCTCTTCAGAGAGAATGGAATCGTAGATTTGAAAGGAGGCTGAGGGAGGAGCTAAGTGGTGAAGAGGGGTGTAAGGGATCCCCTTCTCCTGATCATGGACGATGGCGTGCCGATGGAAGAAGGTCCCCCTACCAACATCCTGTCCCGTCAAACGAATGGCGGTGCCTTCCTTGAGGAGGCTTGCATAGGCCAGCATTTCACCAAATCCCCAATCGATGGGTCGTTCCCCCAAGGCCATGGATCGTCGGCTGTCATAGATCGCTTGGGCCCGCGGGTGGAGGGCAAAACCCTCAGGGAGGCGCAGCATCTCAAGGGCAATCGAGGTCAGTTGTTGCCGTGGGAGCGATGTGGTGTGGGGTGTGCGCCAAGCGCGACTTTGATAAGGCTGCCAAGAGGGTTTTGGGAAAACATCTTCCCCTTCAAGCAGAGGCCTTGAGACGATCTCATCCTGAGACAGGGCCATCTGGTAGTCTAATTTGAGCTGGCGTTCATCCAAAGAGGTGATCAAGCCCTTATCAATCAGTCGCTGCGCATAGAGTCGCCTGACCGAGGCGTGTTGCCGAATAAAACGGTACATCATCGGCTGGGTGACCGCGGGCTCATCGGCTTCATTATGACCATGACGGCGATAGCAGAGCATATCAATCACGACATCACGCTTAAATTTCATTCGATAGTCTACGGCCAGTCGGGTGACAAAAAGCACGGCTTCGGGGTCATCACCATTAACATGGAAAACCGGGGCCTGAACCATGTTCGCGACATCGGTGCAGTAGAGGGTCGAGCGTGCATCAAAAGGGTTG
>JBEIRQ010000215.1:0-3398 GCA_040375885.1 Methylococcus sp. | reverse complement strand
CGTATGAGGACCCAGCTTGGGACGTCGTCGCCTCTGGAGCTGCTTCTCCCTGCCCGCTCTCCTGCAGCCGCCGCCTCATAACTCTGCCTATCAGGACAATTCGTTTTCAATTCTCGACTGATGGTGCTTGGGGCTCGGCTCAAGATCCTCGCAACAGATCTTATCGTCGCTCCCTATCGCCTCATCAGCATGACCGTAGCCCGCCCTTCAAAAGGCGCTCTGCCTCAGATCTTATTCGGCCTCGGATGAAAAGAATTTTCCAACGACTACCGCCGGCCTGACGCCACAAAAGGGCTGATCGAATCCCTGCGAGCAAAAGGGCCCGAATTCGGTCTGCATGATGCGCCTCTGCGAGGAAGCGTTGCTCTCCTGAAACGATCACCTTGGGTTTAAGGGTGCTTATTGTGGCGAGATAGCCCCGGGCCAATGCAGCCAAAACCTGACTATCGAGCAACGCCCCGGTCTCATCACGCGCTTTGACCGCCTCTTGAATGGCCGTACCAATTGCTTCAATCATTGCTGGCTGCTGAAGGAGCTCACGCTCAAGAAACAGGAGGGTTGAAGCGTAACGAGCGAGCTCTGGATCCACTTGTCGGGGCTCTGAGAGTTGCTGGATGAGCGTCCGAAAACCCAGCTTGAGACCTTTTAAGCCCCCATAAACGGCCTCGATATTGTCGGCATCGACCATCAAAACACTCTCGATAACAGGCGCCATCGCCTCCTCATCGGCTCGGCCACGTTTAGCGATCTGCTGAACCAGATGAACCGACTGAGCGAGTCCTGCTAGCGCAATGGTTTGATGGGTAAGGGATGGTTCCATGAGACGGGGTTAGGCGATGTCTTTGGTGAAAAAAAAGGGGCCTCTTTGAGACCTCCTGCATTCAACCTGGTTCAACCGTTGAAAGGGGGGTTTTAGGGAGAAGGGCTTCCCCTTTGAAGTGGATGCCCGCCCATCCATGGATCATGAAGGAACGGATGTTGCGATGATCCTGCCCCTCGGGATGACCTAAAACATCTTCTCGGTAATAGCGACCAAACAAGGCCAGCGTCTGGGACTGATCGAGACACAAAAGAGAAGCCAGTGCAAAAATCTTGCACGAGCCTTCATTAACCCCGGCTTCATTCACCACCAGGTCGTCATCAGAGCCATTCTCAAAATGCATGGGCTGATAGTCAAAGCATTCATTGATCAGCGCCATGGTGTCTTGAAATTCAATCGGCTCACCAGCCATCAGTCGAGTTAAGAAGTCATTAATCGCAGGCAGCATCAGCAATCTCCGAATGAACAATAAAGGGCTAGCGATGACGGGTCGCTTGACGCGTTGATTCAAGACCGACCCCAATCGACTTAAGTCCTGACAGAACATTGCTTTTGATAATGGGCTGCGCCTTTTCATTAGGATGAAGGCCATCTGCTTGCATCATGTCATCATGCCCCCCCACCCCTTCAAGAAAAAAGGGGACCAGCCCTGATCCCGTCTCATGGGCCAGCTTCGGGTAAAGTGATTGGAACAAATCCGCAAACCGCTTGCCGTAGTTAGGTGGAATCCGAATCCCGAGCAGTAAGACCTGACCCCCCTTCGCTTTGATCGCCTCGATCATTTTGCGGAGATGGGTCTCGGTTTCGCTGGGGGGAAGACCTCGAAGGCCATCATTGGCACCGAGTTCAATGACCACGAGATCCGGGTGATGTTTGGCGAGGAGCGGATTTAGCCTTTGGAGTCCCCCGGCGGTTGTATCTCCCGAGATACTGGCGTTGACGACCTCGATGCCATGGGGTTTTAGATCTTCTGCTAAAAGATGCACCCATCCAAGCGATGCACTCGGAAGCCCGTAGGCCGCACTCAAGCTGTCACCCACCACCAGAAGGGTTTCAGCAGAAGTCACGAAAGAGCTGGTGATCAATCCAAAACCAATAGACGCGCGAACAATAAACCACATGGAAGCTGCATCTCAAGAACACAAAGCAACGCCAGCCATCAGGGCGACCGATCTTAGCAAAGAGGTCGAGACCGCAAGCGGAAGACTTTGTATATTGACAGCAGTTAACCTCTTGATCAAACCCGCTGAAACCGTGGCGATCACGGGCACGTCAGGCTCTGGGAAATCAACCCTCCTTGGCATTCTCGCCGGCCTTGATCAGCCCTCATCGGGCGAGGTGGTCCTTAAAGGCCATGACCTAACCCGACTCGATGAGGATGAAAGGGCTCTGGTTCGGGCACAGCATGTGGGGTTTGTCTTCCAATCCTTTCAGCTGATCCAACATCTTTCAGCCCTCGAAAACGTGATGCTACCGCTTGAGCTTCGAGGTGATCAGACGGCGGCAACCAGGGCCACAGCGCTCCTTGAAAAGGTCGGCCTTAAAGAGAGGCTCCACCATACGCCAAGACAACTTTCAGGCGGCGAGCAACAACGTGTCGCTTTAGCGAGGGCTTTTGTGGGCGCTCCTGACATCCTCTTCGCCGATGAACCCACGGGAAATCTCGATCGGGAGACCGGCCAAAGTGTCATTGAGCTTCTCATAACCCTCAATCGTGAACATCAAACGACCCTCATCCTCGTCACCCATGACCCATCACTCGCCGGCGTCTGCCAGCGCGTGATCGGCATCGAGGGGGGGCGTGTGATACACGATGAATCCCTATGAAAACCCTCTTTGCACTGGCATTTAAACTCCTCATCCGGGATGCACGTCGAGGCGAATTACTGATTCTCGCCCTGTCTCTTTTGATTGCGGTCAGTGCAACAACGGCCATAGACTTGCTCCAAGACCGGCTCGATCGCACCATGATTCAGGCCGCAGCGGAATTTATGGGCGGCGATCTCGCTTTGAGTGGCCATCAGCCGTTGGCTGTCACCATCCTCGAGGAAGCCTCAAGGCGAGGGCTAAAGAGCGCTGAGACCACTGAGTTCTCGAGCATGCTGGTCGAACAAGATGAACTGCTCCTCGCCGGCGTCAAGGCCATCCCAGACCACTACCCGTTGCGGGGCACCTTCAAGATAAGAGAAACCCTGAACGGGTTGGCTGTGGAGACTCGTGATATACCGGGCCCTCAGGAAGTCTGGGTTGAATCGACCATCCTAAGCGCCCTCCATCTCACACTAGGCGACCTACTGACGGTCGGGGAAGCGACCTTTAAGATCACCCGCATTCTCGCCTATGAACCGGATCGTCGCGGCGATATTTACAGCCTCTCACCCCGCATTCTGATCAACGCCAAAGACCTTGAGGCGACCCATATTGTCCAGCCCGGGAGTCACGTTCATCGCATCGCCGTATTCAATGGCACCCCAGAAGCGCTCAAGGCCTTTAAACAATGGTTGAAACCCCAGCTCCTTAAAGATCAGCACCTCAATGATCTCGATGAAGACCGCCCAGAACTCGGTAAAGCGATCGG
>JBEIRQ010000141.1:0-4913 GCA_040375885.1 Methylococcus sp. | reverse complement strand
CCCGTACTTTTTGTGTGGCCTTTTAGGTTTTTCGAGAAGATACTCCTAGCTGCATCGCTCTCTAAAATAGCGGAGAAAGTCAATGATTTCACACCATATAAAGAGACAAACCCTAGGCCTGGTTGCCTTATTGGCGGCATCTGCCGCCCATGGAGACAACACCCCACCCACGGTGGTCGAGGTAAGGAACGCTACCAATAAACCCGTGTATGCCAACCTAGTGCTCGGGCAGCCACCGACATCCAATCCATCTGGGTGTCAGATCTACCCAACCCAAATTGCAAGCGTTACGGATGGAAGACTCGTATTCACCTCGAGTAAGGGAGATAAATCCATTAAGTTTGTACAACAAACCACCGGGGTCACCACCAAAGGGTACTACCTCATGGCTCCAAAGGAGACCATAACGTACAAACCAGTCACCTTCGCATGCCAAAATCAATCGGGCCTCTGCAGCCCGGCTGTGACTTTTAATTTCTTCTTCACAAACTTCAAATATAACGGCAACCCGAACAATGGCTGTGGCGCATCAACAAAATTCCCAAATTCTACTAATTTAGGAGAAGCATCGATTAATTTTGGGATATCTGACTACAAGAACGTACCAGGCGCTCAATCTGCGCTTTGCCCAAACGCCGACGCCACAGATATCAGTGTCGTGAATGGAGCAAATTCCATTATTGATATCAAATTAACCGGTCTGCAATGGCCCTCGCACTCCGCCACCAACGGCGAGTTAGGTACCAATGCCAACAGGGTCGGTGTCTTTGGATGGGCTGCAACCAATTGCACCAATGATGCGGGCTATCCAAACCCAGCCTCTAATTGCGCCGCACCCAATAACGCCCCAACGACGGTGGGATCGAATTGTTTCACACCCAACCTACAACCCTATGCCCCGATATCGTTCAATGGAAAGAGCTACTGCCCTGAAATTAGCGACACCGACAATAATTACTGCAACATCCAGGGAACAGGAAACTCTACTGGAGGAGTACTTCGAATAACCTTCGATGGGTTTCTTCTAAATATACTCTAGATTATCAATAAATTAGCGGTGATTCATCGCCCATTTAGCGATTTATAAAGGGTTAGCCCAGTCTCTTACATCGAGTGACTGGGCTCACTTTTTACCCATTCAGTCATTGTCATTTTTTTCGAAATTAAATACGAAATTATCTTATAGATCTTTTATATTCCCCCCCTCCCATCAATAGCCAATCGATCGCTTTCCTGAAGCATCATTTGTTCAAGAAGTGGGGATTGCCCAAACCGGCTTCAAGGAAAGAGTTGGCCATTTACATGACTTTGGGCTTGCAAAAAATACGGTCGCCACCCGGAGAGAGGTCGCGACGCCCCATCAAAGATCGCCTCCTCTGCGAAAGTTTTCACAGTCAGATCTCCCAGAATGACCCACACTCTCAAAAGTTCACCCCCAAACGAGGCTTTATCTGATCGTTGTTCGACTCTTTCATGGAATGATGCTTGGAGTTCAGAAAAGGCCGGCTTATAATTAGAGGTCTGCCGAACGATTGCCTTGCGAACCATCCTCGCGGCTCATTCGTTCTGGAGTGTGCGAAAGTTTCCTCATGACTGACAGGGAGGGCACCCTTTTCGGTAGCCCATGCCACACATTCCATAATCAGAGACCTTCCCCCTTCATGGCCTCCTTGTGAGATGGCCCAAGGGACAGACCAACAGTCATCATTTCAGAGGACAGGACCATATAATGACTTTCGTAATCACAGAAAACTGCATCAAGTGCAAGTACACCGATTGTGTGGATGTTTGCCCGGTGGATTGTTTTCACGAAGGCCCGAACTTTCTTGTCATCGACCCGGATGAGTGTATTGATTGCACCCTCTGCGAGCCCGAATGCCCCGCAAATGCCATTTTTTCGGAAGATGAGGTTCCTGAGAACCAGCAACATTTCATCGCATTGAATGCCGAGCTTGCGAAGGCATGGCCGACCCTCACTGAAGTAAAGGGAGCCTCAGCGGACGCCGATGACTGGAACGGCAAGCCGAACAAACTCGACCTGCTCGAACGTTGATCGATTGCCCCCGGATCCAGATGGGATCCGGGGGAGTTCGTTAAGGGTTACCTTGGCCGTTACCGGCGTGTAAACCGCACTCCTTCTTAGCCTCCTCCTCCCACCACCAGCGCCCTTCTCGCTCGTGCTGATTGGGAAGAATCGGGCGCGTACAAGGCTCGCAGCCGATACTCGTAAATCCCTGCCGGTGCAGTGGATTGTAGGGTACCTCGTGAGCTTCGATATAGTCCCAGACCTGCTTTGAAGACCAGTGAGTTAATGGATTGAACTTCACCAGCTGCTGCCCAGGCGCTGCCAAGGCACGATCCCACTCCACTTCTTCTAATTCGATACGCGTGAGGCTCTGATCCCGGCGCTGACCGGTCACCCAAGCATCAAGCCCCGATAGCATGCGCTTGAGTGGGATCACCTTCCGAAGACCGCAACACTCTGTGTGGCCGTCTTTGAAAAAACTGAAAAGTCCTTTTTGACGAACCAGTGATTCAATCCCAGCAGGATCTGGCATCAATACCTCAATGGCGATCCCATAATGATTCCTGATGGTTTCAATAAATCGATAGGTTTCAGAGTGGAGTCGTCCGGTATCAAGGCAGAAAACTCGGATATCCGGCCGTATCTTGACGGCCATGTCGATCAAAATAACGTCCTCCGCCCCACTAAAAGACAAAGCGATATTGTCGAAGGATTCGAGGGCCGTTTTTAAAATAAGCCGGGGATTTTTACTCGACAATTCGGCTTTCAGGGTTTCAAGATCAAAGGCAGCGGGGCTCATAGTCAATCATTCAATCGGAAGAATCATTTAGAAAACTATCGGCAAGGGGGGGGGTAACCCACCATACCGAAGACCATGTAAGGCGTGGAGGTTCAAGACCTACTTTTTGTCGATCCCTCGATCTCCTCTAAGCCCCCCAAGAGATCCTCCTCCTCAAGGGGAGGGCCCTCTACCACATAGCTTTCAGTCGCCCACTCACCTAGATCAATCAGCTTGCAGCGTTCGCTGCAAAAAGGACGATAAAGGGACGCTTCTTCGAAAACAACCAGCTGACTGCAGGTGGGGCATTTGACTGTGGGTGCCATCTCGATGGAGCAACACTAGAAGAGACAGCAGCTGAGACGAAACTCGACATCGTCGGCCACTTGGAACGGCCGTTGGCGCATGTCACGAACCATAAAGCGGATGGTAAATCGATGTTTCCCCCCACTAATCTCTGCGTAATAGGGGGCGTCCTTAGGGACAAAGACCCTCAGCAGCTGATAAGGAAGGGTGTGATCGAGAGACTTCTGGTAAAAACCAGCCACCGTAGACTCCCGACTGGAGTTCGCACTGGTCCTAATGAAATTCATCAAGGTATCGATAGCTTGACGGATCTGACTGAAGGGCTCTATCCACCCCATAAGATCTTCTCGTCTAACAGAAGGCTCACAAGCAAGCCAATGATGATAAGCCGGGATATCGAAGGAACAGCTCCCCCCTGGAAGAGCGCCTCGCTGAATGACTCCCTTCAGAAATTCATCTTCGAGGAGGCTCTGGCCCAATTTGCCCGCAACGGTATAAAGCCCCCGATTAAGCGCTTCGAGATCGACGATTGCCTGTCCTAAAATCTTTTGATCAATCCCAGGATGGAGTCGGGTCATTCGCTGGAGCGCTGCCGTCTGGCGGTCGATTTCCTGCATGGCTTCAGACCTGACATCGGTCCGACCAAAGACGCTCACCAGCTCAAGGAGGGTCACAATAGCCGCACGGCAGTCCCAGGCAGAAACCCCTTTCATGTGGTGATCCAGTTGCTGAAACAGCTGCTCCAGCCGAATAAACAGACGAATCCGTTCATTCAGAGGAAATTCGTAGAGGATCATGTCATTCAAGGAAAAGTCCTTCGCGATGAATGCAGCGGAAAAGAGTATCAGCGATTATAGACCGAGGCACCCCAATCAGGGCAAGGAGACCTTGCTAAGTTTCATCCTCTAAGCGCCTATTTTCGTTTCTGAAGGGTTGCGACAACCCCCCATCATTCAGACAATCGTTTAAGAAACTGGATGGGTCTCTTCGGCCGGACCCTTCCCCTCTTCTTCTACGGGCGGCCGCTTCGGGATCATCAATCGGGTCACTTTTCGATCCTTCAGCCAGAGCAACACGCGGAATAACAAGAGAAACAAGATCAAAAGACCGTAAAGAATGGGTTCAGCAAGGTTACCCTTGAGTTGAAGGAGATAGTGAAGCACTGCGGCAACTGAGGCAGGGTAGATCCATCGATGCAGTTTCTTCCAGTTTCTTCCCATGGCCTTCTTCGCTGGCTTTGATGAGGTTAACGCCAACAAAACCAAGACAATAAAGCAGAAGAGCCCCCACCAGATATAGGTCGTCTCACTGATATCACGAAAAATGGAAGACCATACCCAGGCCTGATCAATAGCGAGATAACCATAGACGTGAACGGCCCCATAAAAAAAAGTCATCAATCCGAAGAGCTGCCGAAAATAGGCCATTCCGCGCCATTTGGTTATCACCTGCACCGGTGTCACGAGGAGCGTTATACAAAGAAACCGAAGAGTCCAAATTCCGGTATGAAGATGGAACGCCTCGATCGGATTACTTCCAAGATCATCGTTGATGATCAAGACGAAGAGGATCAATAAGGGGAAGAAGGAGATGAGCAGACAGAGATTAAATGCTTCAGAAAAGGTCGTGATCAAGCCCATAAGCCAGGGCGACTTTAAACCGAACTGTGCGTAATCAATGGTCTTTTGCTGCTTTGTAAGCACACGGATGTAGGCATAGAGCAACGGAAGAAGGGTCTTCATCGTGATTAAAAGAACTGACTAAGATCCATTCCAGAGTAAAGATGGCTGACCTCCTCGGCAT
>JBEIRQ010000385.1:0-1943 GCA_040375885.1 Methylococcus sp. | reverse complement strand
ATGATATTCGGGACCTTCGCCCTCTATCAGAGACCAAGCGTCTCTGGCCTAACTGTGATCCAAGGCAAGATCACTCGATCAGGTTTCATGTCGCTCATGGCCCTCTTCGGGAGGTGGAAATCCTCCACGATCAATTACTGGCGCTCCTTAATGATTCAGCGGACCTTCGACCGCGAGATATCATGGTGATGGTTCCCGATATAGAGGCCTTTGCCCCCCATATAAAAGCCGTCTTTGGCCTCCATGATGCTGGCAGTGAGCGCTATATTCCCTTCGCGATCGCGGACCAAAATCGAAAGACGATCGATCCGTTCATGCAAGCCGTTGAAAACCTTCTAAGCCTCCCCAACGCACGTCTTGGGGTCAGCGAGGTGCTCGACTTGCTCGATGTGGCGGCCCTAAGACAGCGCTTCAGTATCCAGCCGTCCGATATCCCGCTCTACCATCGATGGATCAACAGCGCCCATATTCGATGGGGGTCTTAACGGCACCCATCGAAGGGCACTGGGACTTGTTTGTGAGGATGCCGTTGGACAGAACACCTGGTTGTTTGGCTGTCGTCGACTCCTCTTAGGTTACGCCACGGGGGCTGCAGTCGATGAATGGCAAGGCATTATCCCTTCCGATGATATTGGGGGCCTTGAGGCTTCGGCGCTCGGACCTTTGATCGAACTTTTAGATCACCTTGAAACGGCCTGGCACGTCCTTAGCGAAATCCGAACACCTGATGAATGGGCCCAGACTCTAAGGGCTCTGCTAGAGGACTTCTTTGATCCAACGGGGACTGAGGATGGCTTGACGGTCCTCGAGATGGAACGTCAACTCGAAGACTGGCGACAGACCTGTGAACAGTCGGAATATCGGGAGCCGCTCCCTTTGTCCATCGTTAAAGACCATTGGCTCTTGGCCTTGGGGCGCCAAGGTGTATCCCAGGGGTATTTAGCCGGTGCGGTCACCTTCGCAACCCTTATGCCGATGAGGGCTATCCCTTTCGAGGTGGTCTGCCTCCTTGGAATGAATGATGGCGACTACCCAAGGCCAAGAAACGCGATTGATTTCGACCTCATGGCCCACGATGTTCGACCTGGTGATCGCTCTCGAAGAGAGGATGACCGCTACCTCTTCCTTGAGGCCTTGCTGGCCGCCCGTCGGAACCTTTATATATCCTGGGTGGGCCACAGCATCAACGACCACACAGAAAGACCCCCCTCCGTTCTGGTCGGGCAATTAAGAGATCATATCGAGGCCGGGTGGTCACTCGCTGATGACGTTGTGCGCCTCAAAACCAACCTGATCGGGGCCTTGACCATCGTCCACCCACTGCAACCCTTTAGTCCCCGTTATTTCAGAGGTTTGGGAACCCCCTCAGGCCTCTTCAGCTATGCTCATGAGTGGGTACCTTCAGACGTTGTTGAACCTTTGGACAATGGATCGAGTGCAGGCTGTCCCATAGACGATCGGCTGCCACCCCCTGTCCTCGATGAACCGATCACTTTAAGAGCCCTCACCGCCTTTCTCAAAAATCCGGCCAAGGCCTTTTTTCAGACCGCGCTCGGCACATTTTTTCATGAAGACGAGTCCCCATCGGAGGATGTCGAACCTTTCACCCTATCGCACCTTGAGCGCGGGTCCTGGCAAGCTGCACTGATTCAACATCAACGGGTCCTCATCGACGTGGCCAAGAGCGATGACATCACGACGCAATCGTGCGATCACATGGCATCGCTGAATAACAACGCAACCGCCTTTATGCGCCGTTTTCAGTTAAAAGGGGCCTTAGTCTCCGATGGCTTTGGGGATCTGGCCCTTGAGGAACTCTTGATCTCCCATCTAGATCTCTTACATTCATGGGAGGCCATTGTCCTTAAATGGCCATTAGTGAAGATCGATAAAGCACTTTCTATCCTGCATGAAATCACTCTCAACGGACAACTCATTCGTCT
>JBEIRQ010000263.1:0-3003 GCA_040375885.1 Methylococcus sp. | reverse complement strand
GGTCATATTGAATGACGGCCTTGTAACCGTCGATGGTCATTAGATTCATCATGGTGTTACTCCATTGGCTTTGAGCCATTCGCGAACCGCAGCGACAGCCCCTTTGTCAGTATCAGGGCGTGGGTGAGGGCAGTGGAAAACTTGAATTTCATCGAAAAAGAATACGGTTACGCGTGACCCCTCGGCTTCTTGCATCTCAGCACCAAGGGACTCCAGCAATGCCTCAATGTCTGCCCAGGTGATATTGCCACTGACGGGTCGCTTGAAGATCAGTTCAAGAGTCTTTTGGTGCTTTCGCTTCATGGGAAAAATGGTACTACATTATGGTATCTCGCGGAACGATCTCCATTGCCTCAATACTTCTTCGGGGATGGGGTTTGAATCGGCGGTAGCCTGGATGTCACCGCATTGAGTTGATACTCCAATGAGTATCTGATAGCTGCATCAAAATAGACCTTAATTACTAATCCGGCGATTCCGTTTCCTACACATGGAGCGTGGTCATTGGCGGGGAAGCGACTTTTGCTGGCGCCAGATCAAAACGATTTGGTCAAAGTCGCACTTTATACATGCACTCAAGCTAAAGTTAGCTGCACCTTTATAGGAGCCACTACCGGTTCCAGCCTTACTTTCAACAAGCCAAAGACAGTTTTTAAGGGGACAGTGAAGTCTACCCTTTCTATGCTGATAAATGGATATATGGTCAATTCATCCGCATCAGGCCCAGCTACTTGCACGAAAAACTAGCGGGCTTGGGAGCCAGAATGTTGTCCCGAAATAAAGACTGAAATCCGCTCCATCAAAACCCTCAGCCGCTCCATATTCAGAATCACGTAGCCTTGTGTGACGTCTGAAGTGGTGTGGTTGAGGAGGCGTTTGAGACTGTAGCCGCTGATGTCTAGTCCCTCGGCTATCGATGCGAAGCTTCGGCGAAGGTCATGCGGACTTACGTGGATCCCCGCAGTTCAGAGGAATTCTTCAGCAGGAAAGGCTAATGTCCTAGCCTTCAGATTTGTTGGGACAATTGTTGGGACAAAACCACCAAACATAAAAAAACCGGAGATGGGGTCTCCGGCTTTGGTCTGCAACTGATTGAATCAGATACAGTTATATTGGTCGGGGTGACAGGATTCGAACCTGCGACCCCCTGCACCCCATGCAGGTGCGCTACCAGGCTGCGCCACACCCCGAAAAGGCAATTCAAAGATTTTATCGGAATTGAATCCGTGCATCATTAGATGCTCATTGAATAGGGGATTATCCCATGGCCAAGGACTTTTGCCTAGAGAGATCGGGTTTCCCGGTGCGTTACTTATCTATGGCCGTGACCGCCAAATCCCCCACGGCCAGAAAAGCCAGCATGACCATTGCCTTGCCATCCTGGGCCGCCCCAACCGCGACCTGCCCAGCCTGCGCCGCCCCAATGGCGATACCCCCAAGGATTTCCACCGTACCAGTGATGGGCATAATAGGGCCTGCCGTAGTAACCAAAGCCATACCCGTAACCATAACCGAAGCCATAGTAAGGGAAGGCATAAGGGTAAGCACTGTAACCAAAGCCGCCGGAGGGGTAGCCATAGTAACCATAGTAGTAGGGTGGGGGAGGGCCATAGCCATAAATGGGTCTCTGGCCATAAGTTGCACATCCCGAAAGGATCAGAATGACAGAGAAAGCAATGGATCTTATTGAGGCATTTTTCATGTGTGTCTTCACGATGTGAGTTCCAGGATGGGGCTATTTTTCACATGTTCCTAATTCATCACCATGATCCTCAGCATAAAATGTTCCAGACTGTCAGTCTTGGGGCAGGGCCTTTCCTCGCGTTGAGGTTCGGTTGATTTGAACCTCCTTCCGGCAAGTCGCTGGTTTTTCTCACGGCGCCGATGGTCTTGGGGTATTTGCTTCGACAAATTGCTGGTAGCGTGTTTCAGCCTCTTCACGGGTGATTTCGCCCTTATCTTCTTGGTTGGCCAATTGGATCGCGAACTGACCTAGGGTCTGACGCTGCTTTATTGTTCCTGGATCTGCTTGGTTGAGAATCGAGTCGGTGGATTCCACCATGCAACGGACCAATTCGGCCCTTCGGCCTTGAATATCCGGGGTCTTTGATAGACATTGGGCCTGCTGAGCCGCGATCTGTTGCTGAACTTCAGGGGAGATGGTGGGTTGACCGTCACTTGAGGGTTGGGTTTGTGGAGTTGATGGGGTGGTCGAAGGAATACCGCTGGAGTTTTCAGGCTTCGGCTTAGGAGGGCCCATTTCCGTATGAGGCGTTTGTCCGCTAGGCTGTTGTTGAGGGGAGGGTATTGCTGGCGCCGGAGTCCCGACTGGAAAATAGTTGTAGCAACTGGACAGCATGATCAGTCCAAGAGCTAGGGGCGCTAAAGTGATTTTTTTCATGAGTTGTCCTATCGGGTACCTCACGGTTACTGGTGATTCTAACCTGCAGGATCGGTTCAAGGTCTGAAGATTTTTTTAACGAGGATGTCCCTTAAAAGGTATCCGTTTGGCAGAGATGGCATGGTGTCTAAAAGGCTGATTCAACTTTTTCCGCAGCCAGGAGGCGAAATCTCATTGGAGGGGCTCTATCTAAAAGAAGCCCTTTTCCGGCGAGGAACCCTTGAGAACCCCTTTGTCTACGGTAATTTTTTGACGAGCCTTGATGGACGAATTGCGCTTGAAGACGAACAAGGGGTTGCCTATACCCCCTCTTCGCTCACAACACCGGATGATTTTCGTTTGTTTTTGGAGCTTCAGGCGCAAGCAGATTGCCTGATCACCCATGGTGGGTATTTGAGGGCGCTGGAAGCTCGACGTCTTGGGAATATTCTCCAGGTCGGTCACCATGAGTGTGGGATTGATCTTCTCGGGTGGCGTCGCCAGCAAGGACTCTTGCCTCAGCCAGCGGTTGTTATCGCAAGTGCGAGCCTCGATTTTCCTCTGCCTGAAAGCCTCAAGGCCCACGATCAAAAAGTTTATATTGCAACTGGAGCCGATGCGCC
>JBEIRQ010000369.1:0-2042 GCA_040375885.1 Methylococcus sp. | reverse complement strand
GTTCATCGAGACGGGTTCTGAAAAAGGTTCAGCTCGGGCCATGGCCTCGTGATACCAAAGGTCCCGATCGCTCGTCCAGTCAATGGGGCCGCCGGTATGGCGAATGACGATCACGGACGTCACCAAAGGGCAGGATTTAAGTGCCTCATCGACCTGTTGTTTCAAAGGGACGGGTTTGCCTCCTCTAAGGCCTTCATCGGCACAGATGAGATGGCGGCAGCCAGCATCCAGAATCCGGTCCTTCAAGGCTTCTGCCGAAAATCCACCAAAGACCACCGAGTGGACTGCGCCAATACGGGCACAGGCGAGCATGGCGATGGCCCCCTCAGGGATCATGGGGACATAAAGACAGACCCGATCGCCGGCCTTTACCCCTTCCGCTTTGAGGACATTCGCCAAACGGCAGACCTCTCCATGGAGTTCTCGGTAAGTGATACGCCGGACCATATGAGGCTCATCGCCTTCGAAGAGAATGGCGACTTGGTCCCCCCGTGTTTCTAGATGGCGATCCAGGCAGTTGACACTGGCATTGAGGCGGCCTTCCTTGAACCATTGAATCTCGCCGGTTCTAAAATCTGACGAGGAGACGGTTTTAAATGCCTGATCCCAATCGAGAAGGTGTAAGGCTTGTGCGCGCCAGAACGTCTCTGGATCCTTAATCGATTGTTCATAAAGGGTCTGATAATCTGCTTCACCGATGAAAGCCCTGGACTTGAGGGCCGGATCGACAGAGTAACGGCCGGATGTTGGCCCCTTTTGGTGATCGGCGAGATCGCTTCGGATGACCTTTTCTAGACCCCCGATGACGAGGACTTCACAAAGGTTTGGACTGGCGTTGATAATGAAGACCGCTTGAGATCCTAACGTTTTAGTAGCCTTTATGACGAGACGAACGAAGCTTGACCCTAGAAAGGTCACGGCTTCAAGGTCAAAGGTCAGTTTCTTCAAGCCCCCATCAAGCTCTGATTGGGTGGCGGCTTCTACCTCCTTGAGGTGGACACTGTCGAGACGTCCAATGAGGCGAATGAGCCGCGTGCTATTCTTCCCAGATATCTCCATCACCCAGGCGGGCTGTTCGTTGTTCATGTCCCAAGCACTCCATGATGTCAGGCATTTGGGGGGATTCTCCCATGGGCTAAGGGTCCTTGTAACCCTCCTCTCGCCCTTTAACGTTCGGTAAGCCCCTTCGATGAGCAAGACCAGTAAGACTTGGTGGGGTCAAAGGTTCCTTGATGTCTTGGAACATCAGTCTGATCCCGGGCGATTGGCCCGCGGCCGTCATTACCTCAATACCCAGCAGATCCGTCAGTGGGAAGTCAGGGGAGCTCGGGTCGAGGCGCGCATCCGCGGCAAAATGAATCCCTATTACGGGATCCACGAAGTGCCGATTTATACGACTTGGTTGGCTTTTGAGCCGATTCCTGCGGCCGCTTGGGATGAAGCCCTCGATCTGATTGGTAGCCGTGCGGGTTATATCTCGCGGCTTCTGGTGAATGAGATGCCGGATGAGATGGAGCGTCCCCTCTCGGCCTTAGGCGTGAGGCTGCTCCCACAAAGCCCTGATGAAATTCAAAGTGGTTGTGATTGCCCCGATCCTGAAGCCCCCTGTAAGCATATCGCCGCCCTCTTTTATCTTCTTGCTAGCCGGTTGGATCAAGATCCCTTCATGCTGTTTGAGCTACGCGGGCTTTCAAGGGCTCATTTAATTGGAAGGCTCAAGGCGACACCCCTTGGAACCGCACTGGCTTCGGCCTTGGATGAAACCCCAGAGCCGCCGGTGCCGAGAGCTTCCTTTTTTACCCGCCCGGTGGTCATGGCTCGGCCGGAGACCGTTTCACCGAGGGATTTCTGGCGCGGTCAGCGTAAGCTTCCCGCGGGGGTGGAGCCGCCGCCGCCCGTCGGTGTATCCGGTATTCTCATCCGCAAGGGGGGGAACTATCCCTCCTTCTGGGATAAGGAGGAGTCGTTTGTCGATGTCATGGATGCTTTTTACGAGCAGGTCCGAAAAAAGGGCAAGGACAGTTTCTGAAGAGGCTTCACCC
>JBEIRQ010000091.1:0-6655 GCA_040375885.1 Methylococcus sp. | reverse complement strand
GAAGCTCCGAACACCGGCATCGACCAGCAGCTTGAGGTTAGCGCTTTGATCGTTATCCTTGACCGATAAGACATGTTTTTGATGCGCGACGATGCGGCCTTCGCTGTCCTTCACCTCATAAGGAAGACGACATGCTTGTGAACAATCGCCCCGATTGGCGCTTCTGCCGGTATGGGCATGGCTAATAAAGCATTGACCGCTATAGGCCACACACAGTGCACCATGAATGAAGTATTCGATGACAGCACGATCAATGGATTCGGCGATCGATCGGATCTGATGAAGATCAAGCTCGCGGGCCAGGACGATTTGTGAAAAACCGACATCCTGAAGGAATCGCGCCTTTTCGGGGGTTCTAATGTCACATTGGGTGCTAGCGTGGAGCTGAATGGGCGGTAGATCGAGCATCGTCAACCCCATATCCTGAAGGATCAGGGCATCCACCCCCGCTTCGTAAAGTTCAAAAGCCAAACGGCGGGTGGGTTCGAGTTCGTCATCCCGAAGAATGGTGTTGAGGGTCACGAAGACGCGAGAGTGATAGCGATGGGCATGCTGGACGAGCCGCTCGATATCGGCGACTGAATTGCTCGCGTTATGACGGGCACCAAAGTTTGGCCCCCCTATATAGATGGCATCCGCACCATGATTGACAGCGGCCAGTCCAATCGCCGCCGTTTTGGCCGGTGACAATAATTCAAGTCGATGGTGCAGGTCTTTCATCGGTCGGTGATTAGGTCAGCGTGGCCAAATCGATTACAAATCGATACTTCACATCACTCTTCAACATGCGTTCATAAGCCTGGTTGATATCAGCGATCGAAATCAGTTCAATGTCACTCGTGATGTTGTGATCGGCGCAAAAGTTCAACATCTCCTGGGTCTCCTTGATACCGCCGATCAATGATCCTGCAAGCTGATGGCGGCCAAAGATGAGGTGAGGCGCCGCGATGGAGAATGGTTCCGGCGGGACACCGACCAGGGTCATGGTGCCATTCCGTTTCAAAAGGTTGAGATAAGGATTAAGGTCATGCGCTGCGGAGACGGTATCTAGAATGAAATCAAAGCTATTGAGATGCTGGCTCATCGCTTTTTGGTCCGTCGAGAGAACCACCTCCTTGGCGCCAAGACGGATCGCGTCGTCGACTTTTTTAGGGGATGTGGTGAACAGGACCACATCAGCACCGAAGGCGGCAGCAAACTTGATGGCCATATGGCCTAAGCCACCCAGTCCGACGACACCGACCTTTTGCCCAGATCTGACGTTCCAGTAACGGAGCGGTGAGTAGGTGGTGATTCCGGCGCAAAGGAGAGGGGCAGAGGCTGCAGGATCGAGGCTTTCTGGGAGGTTTAGAACAAAGGCCTCATCCACCACGATCCCTTCTGAATAACCGCCGAAGGTGGTTCCACCGCTAATCTTATCTTCGCTGTTGTAAGTCCAGGTGGGCCCCTGATCACAAAACTGCTCTTCACCGTCCTTGCAGCTCGCGCAATGACCACAAGCGCCGACCATGCAGCCAATAGCCGCTTTGTCTCCCACCTTGAAACCACGCACCGACGATCCAACCGAGGTCACGACACCGACGATTTCGTGGCCTGGGACGCAGGGGTATGTGGTGCCATGCCATTCATTGCGAGCCTGATGGATATCGGTGTGGCAGACGCCACAGTAATGAATGTCAATTTCAACATCCTTAGGACCCGGTGGGCGACGGACGATGGGAAAAGGCGCCAGGGGGGATGTTGCGTTCTGTGCGGCATACGCCTTGATCTTGAGCATAAAATATCTCTGGTTGGGGGTCTCAAAGAAGGGTGCGGGGTCGCTCCGACCATGTTTTTAAATCCCTGAGACGGCTACAATTCCCGCTTATTATCCGACTTAATGCCTCAAGATGGTGAAATCGAAGCGCACGACATGGATGGTTGGGATTTCCCCTTTGTGGAGCGCCAGTCAAGAGGCTGCTCGGGAGCAGGATGCGTCTTGATAAAGTACATGATCTTAGGTCTTCTCCTTCTCAATTCGGCCTATTATGTGATCACTGGTCGACTTTACGATGGTCTCGATTCGATCGCATGGCTTGGGCTCCTTTTTTCCTTTGAGCTTGAGGCAAGATATCTCCATCAGTCTATCTCTGTTCGTCTGGTTCCTTTAAACCGAGCGTTTCGCTTCCTGGCGATCCTTTTGATCACCACGGCTTATGCGGGATTTATTCGGGAGAGTGCTTGGCTTGATGTGTTGAATTCAGTCCTTTGGTTGATCGCCATTGTTCTTCTTGAATGTGAGAGCCGGCTGCCAAGGCTAGTCAGTCGATTTCCCTTGGCGTTCAAACTGATGGGCGGAGCGGTATTATTATCGCTGATCGGATTGAGTCTGGTCTGGGCTCATCAAGGTGCATGGTTTGATGCCTATGATGCCCTGATCTGGATCATCGCCTTGGTGATTATCGATCTTGATTTTCTAAAGAGAACCCCCTGGCAGATCCCTAAACCTCATGCTCCCCCTTGATGCCGAAGCCATCGATTCCATCTTCCTAAGCCTGAGGTTGTCTGCGACCGTCACCGGCCTTTTAATCCTCCTTGGGACCCCTTTGGCGTGGTGGTTAGTGAGAACAAGATCGCCACTGAAAGGCATGGTCGAGGCCTTTGTGGTCCTTCCGCTCTTTTTGCCGCCGACCGTACTCGGTTTTTACATGCTCCTAGCGATGGGCCCAAAGGGGCCTATCGGCGCCCTGACCCAAGCCTTGGGACTTCATGGTCTGCCCTTTACTTTTTCTGGGCTGGTGGTGACGTCGATGCTCTATTCTCTCCCCTTTGTCGTCCAGCCTCTGCAAAATGCATTTGCCGGTATTGAACCTCGCCTGTTGGAAGCCGCCCAAAGTCTCAGGGCCGGACCATGGGCCACCTTTGGGAGGATCGTCCTGCCTTTATCGAAGCGGGGATTCCTGACCGCAGCGGTCACCGGTTTTGCACACACCATCGGGGAGTTCGGCGTTGTGCTGATGGTCGGGGGCAACATTCCTGGAGAAACCCGTTTGGTCTCGATTGAGATCTATGATTATGTCGAGGCGTTTGATTATCCAAAGGCCCATACCCTAGCGGGGATGATGGTGGCATTTGCCTTTTTGATGCTGCTGCTTTTGTATGGTTTTGGCGTGGGTCGGGACGGTCTTTTGCGTCGCTCATGAGCTATCCATTCAGATGATCAAGGCACGCTTTGGCCGAACCTTGGGTGATTTCCGGCTGGCGCTCGATGTCACCATCCCATCACGGGGGGTGACGATCATTTTTGGCGCCTCAGGTTCTGGAAAAACCACCTTTCTCCGTTGTATGGCGGGGCTTGAGCCTGAAGCTTTAGGCTCTTTAGTCGTTGGGGATCAGGTGTGGCAGGATGATGATCGGGGGGTTTATCTCCCTTGTCATCGTCGACCTATTGGCTACGTTTTTCAGGATGCAGCCCTTTTTCCCCATCTATCCGTTGAGAAAAATCTGGTCTTTGGGCTTCATCGTGTTTCCCCTGAAGCCCGCTGGATTACAATGGATCAGGCGATTGAACTTCTCGGAATCGGCCACCTCCTCAAGCGAGACCCCCGCCATTTATCGGGTGGAGAGCAGCAGCGGATTGCGCTGGCAAGAGCCTTACTGACGAGCCCTCAAATCCTCCTTTTGGATGAGCCTCTGGCGGCCCTCGATCTCCCGATGAAGGGGGAGATCTTGCCTTATCTTGAAAGGCTCCGTCTCGAATTGAATATCCCCATCCTTTATGTGACCCATGCACTGGAAGAGCTGACCCGGCTGGGTGATCATCTGGTTCAGATGGATCAGGGCCAAGTCACCAGGGAGGGGCCCATCGCCTCGGTGCTTTCAGATCTGACCCACTCCTCCGATCCTTTAGGGGAGTGGGGAGGGGTCTTATTTACCGTCATCGCCGCTCATGATCGCTTGAGTGGCCTGACTGATTTGTCCTTTCAAGGGGGTGCCATTAAAACGCCGTTGATTGATCGGCCGGTGGGGACGCCGGTCCGTTTGAGTGTCGCACCGAACGATATTAGTCTCACGCTCAAAAGAGCGAGTGAGACCAGCATTCTTAATATTATCGATGTCCGGATCACCGATGTGACTAAGGCCCAAGATCCCCATCAGGTCATGGTTTATTTGGCGATAGGGGAGACTACTTTGAAAGCAAGAATCACGCGGTATTCTCTAGGGAAACTCAAGCTTTCACCCGGCATGCATGTTTTTGCTCAGATTAAAGCCGTGAGTCTTTTGGCTTAAATCAGAGCGCTTCTGATGCACACTAACCGCACAAAATTGCCAATTCACATTCCAATCGCAGTAGTTAATCGGATTGGTGGTCACGATGGTCCCGGAGCCTTTAGGTCTTCGAGATGAGTTATGCGCAACTTATAGAAAAGCTTCGATCTTTGCCCTCAGACAAGCAGGTG
This sequence comes from Methylococcus sp., assembly GCA_040375885.1. Taxonomy (GTDB): domain Bacteria; phylum Pseudomonadota; class Gammaproteobacteria; order Methylococcales; family Methylococcaceae; genus UBA6136. The sequence goes on along the minus strand of JBEIRQ010000091.1, from coordinate 2,216 downwards.
GAAGTGTTCGATTTCGTGGAGTTCCTCAGCGCACGATTTGGGGATAACTCTGAGCTGAAGCAGCACCATGATTGGACTGATGCAGAGTTCTCATTTTTTTTAGTAGGTCAGGCTCTGCGTGGGATGGAAGATGAACCAGAGATCTACTCGCAAGAGGATCTGAAGGAAAGGTGGCGATGAAGCAGTCGGGACAGGTAGTCCTCCTTCCATTCCCATTCACCGATTTATCAGCGACAAAACTCCGTCCAGCATTAATTCTGAGAAAAGCCTCTCGGGAATTTGATGATTGGCTTGTGTGCATGGTTTCGTCTCAACTGCATCAGATGGACGAAGGCATGGATGAAATCGTGAATGCAAATGACGCCGACTTCAAGTCCTCTGGTCTCAAAGCTCCCAGTGTACTTCGTCTCTCCAGACTTGCCGTTGTTGACGGTGCTCTACTTGTTGGAAGTATTGGCTCCATAAGTGATGGGCGCCTAACTTAAGCCGATTCGTCTTTGGCCTTGATGGCTCTGGGGCATCTTGATGATGCCCAAAGTTCTAAAGCTTAGGCCCCGTCCTTTTTTTAAATCAGGGTACAACCTTAGTCGATAAAGAGTATAAGGAGTGTTCTCAATTCGCTGTGTCGATGGATCTTCCCTCAGGCGATAGATCGAAGACCGCGATGAAGAAAAAGATGGATGAAGTAAAAACAATTTTGCATGAATGAGGTATTCCTGATGAGTGAACTGATCGTCATTGGTTATGACAACGAAACCCAGGCTGAGGCCACCCGTATGGCTCTACTCAAGCTGCAGCACGATTACTTGATTGATCTTGAAGATGCCGTCGTGGCGGTCAAGGGGCCTGATGGCAAGGTGAAGCTCAATCAGGCGATTCCCTTGACCCAGATGGGTGCCGTCGGCGGCGGATTCTGGGGTGCATTGATTGGCATGATCTTTCTGAATCCGCTGCTTGGTGCTGCCGTTGGCGCCGGAGCCGGTGCGATGTCTGGCGCGCTGACGGATGTGGGCGTCAACGATGACTTCATGAAGGATCTCGCGGCGCATTTCAAGCCAGAATCCTCAGCGCTCTTCGTCCTGGTTCGAAAGGCAACGCCTGATAAGGTCCTTGAGGAGCTGAAGGGGCTGGGCGGCAAGATCCTCCAAACCTCCCTCTCTCATCAAGATGAAGAGAAGCTTCAGGCCGCCTTAGATGCAGGTCAGAACCGCGTTTGATGGTATTTTTCTATCGTCTACATTGGAGCAGGGAATAAGGTCTGATGTCTTGCCCTGTTGTTTTTTGATGATTTCCTAAAGGCCTTTGTCATGGGTCACCGACACAACCCTCGGGCCTGATTGATCACTTTTTTACCGAGGACACCGTCATGCGTCTATCTTTGATTTTAACTCTTGCCCTGGTTTTTGCCGTCAGCCTTGGCTGTTCTTCAACCCCTGACAAGATCGATGTCGCCGCCCAAGGGAAATTGGAGCGTGATGCCAGCGAAACCCTGAAGACACTTTATGCGGAATCACCGGCTGCCCGTGATCTCGGCAAAAAAGCGGCTGGGATTTTGGTTTTTTCTAACATCGTGAAGGCCGGCTTCATCGGTGGTGCCGATTACGGGAAAGGCGTTCTGAAAAAGGGCAAGAAGACCGAGGGCTATTACAACTTTGTATCGGGTTCTGTCGGTTTTCAAGCAGGATTCCAGTCCTATGACTATGTCCTTTTCTTCATGAAGCAAAAGGATCTGGATGCCTTGAATAACGCCGATGGTTTTGAGGTGGGGGTCGGTCCTAGCATCGTGGCGCTGGATGCCGGCGCCGCCAATAATCTAACGACGACGACTGGCAAAGCCAATGTCTATTCCTTTATTCTGAGTCAGCGTGGGCTGATGGGTGCCCTGAACCTTGAAGGCTCCAAGATCACCCGTATCAAGCCTTGATGGCGGTCCCCGGGATATGAAGGCCTGCTGCTGAGCGGTCAGCCTTCATACCCCTTGGGGATTGAGGTTTATGGCAAGAGATCGACAGCGTCATCAGGGTGATGAAGGGCGGTCCAGAAAACTTGAGACAATCGCACCTGTTCGACGAAACGTTTCAACCACATCAGCCTCCTGAGGCATGCCAATGGCAATCCCGCAGGGTCCACCCTGACACAGGGTCAGATCGGGATTCCCAAAAAGGCCCGTCTCCGGGCTAAAGTAACTCATGATGTCGCCAAAAGCCCCCCCCATT
>JBEIRQ010000045.1:0-9141 GCA_040375885.1 Methylococcus sp. | reverse complement strand
TTAATGTCGCTGTCGGTGACGCCGGAACAGATGCAGATATACATACGGTCTCTCGATAATCTGATTCGATGTGCGAATCGTAATACAAACAAGAACCGTTCGCAATAGTAGGGCTTCATCCGTGGACGGCCCTCATCAACCTCCTTCTAGGACCAGGATCCAGCCCGAACAAGTGGGTATAATCTCCGGTTATCCTCGCTCTTACGAGGGTTCTTTCACCCAACGCAGAGATCAACGAGATGACCGAGATACAATACGAATTGCGTGAAAAAGACCTTTTGGCTTTTAACGATCATCAACTAAAAAAAACCGAGTCGATTCAGAAGACCCTAAAACGCCATCAAGCCACCATTCCCGGCATGCTGGCTATGATCGCCCTGTTTGTCTGGTTCTACTACCAAGATTCGCTGACGGCCGGCTGGATTGGCTTGATCGCTGCGATATGGGGGTTTGGTGCTCCTTTCTTTCTGACCTGGAACGCCCGGCGGAAGGTAAAGCAACTCTACAGTGATGAAGACAAGGCCAGGGTCCTTGGCCAATACACCCTCAAAATTGAACCCAAGGAGTTGGTGGAAATAAGTAAGGATGGGGAATCAAAGATTGAGTGGAAGGATGTTCTGAGGATTGAAGCGGCGAAGAACTATGCCTTTATCTTTGTTTCTATGGATTCTGCCATCATCATTCCCCGGAAGACGGTCATCAAAGGCGATATTCTCGAATTTTTCAAAGAGACCGAGCAACATATTGATCGGGTCGCCTGATGTTCATGAAGACGGCTGATCGATTGATAAGAAGGGGTCCTTCATGATCAGTGCGCGTTCATTGACGCTTCGGCGGGGGACGAGGGTCCTCTTTGAGGATGCTTCTTTTATGTTGAATAAAGGGGAGCGTATTGGCATCACCGGCTCTAATGGGGCTGGAAAGTCGAGTTTCTTCGAATTGATCCGAGGCAGCTTACACCCCGATAAGGGTGATCTCACTCTCCCGGTTGGACTTGAAATCGCCCACGTGGCCCAAGAAACACCGGCCCTTGATGTGTCGGCACTCGATTACGTTCTTGATGGTGACCCTGAACTTCGAGCGATTGAACGGCAGATTGCGGCTGCCGAAGTAGCCGGCGATGGTATGGCGCTCGCTCATTGCTACGAGCAGCTAGGCGTTATTGGTGGTTATGAGGCGCCCTCGAGGGCGGCCCGGCTCCTTCATGGTCTCGGCTTCACGCCTGGGGATGAGACTCGCTCCGTGGCCACCTTTTCAGGGGGCTGGCGGGTGCGTCTTAACGTGGCACAGGCGTTGATGTGTCGCTCTGACATATTGCTCCTTGATGAACCGACCAATCACCTTGATCTTGATGCCGTGATCTGGCTCCAGGAGTGGCTCTCGAGCTACCCTGGAACCTTATTGCTGGTCTCTCATGATCGCGACTTTCTCGATGATCTTGCGACCCAGATCCTTCATATTGAACACGGTAAAGTGCAGCTCAATACAGGGAACTACACCGCCTTTGAAACCCGCCGTGCAGAAATATTGGCGCAGCAGCAGGCTTCCTTCCAACGTCAACAACGGGACCTCGCAAGGATTCAGGGATTTGTCGATCGCTTCAGAGCGCAAGCCACAAAAGCTCGTCAAGTACAAAGTCGGCTCAAAGCCCTTGACCGGATGGTACTGATTTCTCAAGCACAGGCCGATACCTTTCTCGAATTCAGTTTTCAACGACCAGATAAATCGCCATCGCCCCTTCTTAAGCTTGATGGTATTGCGGCCGGTTATGGAGAGAAGCCGATTATTGAAGCGGTGACACTCTCCATCAATCCCGGCGATCGGATTGGTCTTTTGGGTCCCAATGGGGCCGGGAAATCAACATTCATCAAGTTATTGGCTGGCGTGATTCCAAGCCTCAGCGGCGAGCGATTACCTGCACAGGACCTTAAGATTGGTTATTTTGCGCAGCATCAGCTCGAGCAGCTGGAACCAGAGCAGACCGCACTCTGGCATTTACAACAACTCGATGCGAGGGCCAGTGAACGCGACTTAAGGAATTATCTAGGTGGCTTCGGATTCCAGGGTGATCGAGCGCTTGAACCCATCGCCCCTTTTTCAGGGGGTGAGAAGTCACGGCTGGTGCTGGCCATGCTGATCTATCAGAAACCCAATCTCCTGTTGCTGGACGAACCGACCAATCATCTTGACCTTCAAACACGGGATGCTTTAAGTCTTGCTCTCCAGGAATATGAAGGCGCGCTGGTCGTGGTCTCCCATGACCGCTACCTCCTTCGTACGGTGGCCGATGATCTTTATCTCATCGCCGATGGATCGGTTTCCCTCTTCGATGGCGATCTAGAGGATTATCGAAGGTGGCTCAGCCAACATCGCCATCTCCTTCAAAGCTCGTTACGGACAAAGACAACGCCTACAAAGTCGGTGCCGCGGCAGGACGATCAAGAGCGACGTAAAAAGGTCAAATCGTTGACCACTCGGATTGAAAAAGCGGAATCGATGATGAACAAGGCGCTCTTGGAGCGGCAGTCATTAGAGGAACAAATGGCGGCTCCAGGGCTCTATGAGGCCTCCGATCAGAATTCTCTTGAGGGCCTTTTGAAAAGGAAACGATTGCTTGATGAAGCGATTGAGACCCACGAAGCTGACTGGCTTGAAGCGCTTGAACATCTTGAGTCTGAGCAGGCCGAGGTCATTGATTGAGCGAAAGATGAAGCCCCTTTTTCGCCTGTTCCTAGCGATCTGTCTTTTTAGAAAAGGGCCCCAGGATGTCCCTGCCTCAAGGGTCCTTATGGGGCTTTCATTTGGGCTCAATCTATCGGTGTCCTTTCTTTTAGGGACTCTTGAACAAGGCCCATTTGAGGCTGTTCTGAAGTCTTTGGTGGCCGACATTCTGCTGCTGATCCTGATCGCCTTGCTGCTCGTCATCAGGCATCATCCGGAACGTCTAGTTCAGACGGCCTCTGCGGTGTTTGGCTCTGATACTCTGATCAGTCTCTTAGCCTTTCCCTGGTTGCTGTTGGGAACGATCTGGCCTGATCTTCAACCTCTAACGACGCTCATGATGCTTGGATTTATGATCTGGGGTCAGTTGATATTGGCGCAACTACTAAAGATAGCCCTGGGATGGCCCACTATCGCTGGTCTTGGGGTGGCGTTTCTTTATCTCATGATCAGCATGGATCTGATCCGTTATCTATTCGGTAGTTAAAAACCCTGATGACCTTGGCGTTTTTATCACTGGGTGGTAGGGTCTTGATGCCCTCACTCTGAAGGAGATAGGAATGATTCACTACAAGACCTTGTTGGTCGCCCATGATTTTTCGCCAACCGGCAACAAAGCCTTTAGAAAGGCCCTGGAGTTGGCTCAACAGTTTGATGCCCCTTTGCATGTTATTCATGTGGTCGAATATCTGATGCCGCTCGATACCCATCTTGGGATGGTTTCGCCCTTTGAAGGCGATCTGACGGAGGTTCTTTTAGAGAACGCTCGAAAGCGACTGCATGGATATGCAAGGGATCACGGCATCGATGATGACCACTGTCATATCGAGCTGGGCAGCCCCAAAAATGAGATCGTTAACAAGGCTGATGCGTTGAAGGCTAGTCTGATTATCGTCGGGTCTCATGGTCGCCATGGGCTTGGGCTTTTGTTAGGTTCGACCGCTTCAGGGGTTGTCAACCATGCCCACTGTGACGTCCTAGCCATCCGTCACGGCGATTGATTTTTCGAGTCGCTACCGCTTCTCGCGAAACCGAATACCCAGTGAATTGAGTTTTCGGTAGAGGTGGGTGCGTTCAAGACCAATGGCACTTGAAAGTCTGGCTACACTGCCCGAATACTTATTGAGATGGTATTCAAGGTAGGCCTTTTCGAAGTGTTCACGGGCTTCTTTGAGTGGGAGGTTATAAAAGTCCGGTTGTTCCGCTGCCTGTGGATTGATTTCAACCACAGAGTCACCGACGGCGGTCTTGACCTCATCTAATTCCACATCTTCCCCATTCCCCAAAATCAAGATACGTTGCACCAGGTTCTTAAGTTCGCGAATGTTGCCATGCCAAGGGTAATTTCGAAGGAAATTCTGGACGGCAACAGGAAAGCGACGGAAGGGGAGCTTCTCCCGGCTCACAAAATAATCGACGTAGAACTTTAGAAGATCCGGAATATCTTCACTATGGTCCCTCAGTGAGGGGACCCTTAAGGAGACCACGTTCAGGAGGTAATAAAGTTCAGCCCGAAACCGTCCATTACGGACCTCATCTTCGAGTGAGCGGCAAGTTGATGCGATCACCCGAACGTCGACATGAATCAATTCGCTCCCCCCGACCCTTGAGAACGAATTGGATTCAAGGGCGCTCATCAGCCTGACTTGGGTTTCAGGTTCCATGTGAGCCACTTCATCCAGAAACAAGGTGCCGCCATGAGCCTGTTCCAATAGCCCATGCTGAATGAGATCGCCATCGACCCGACCAAAGAATTCAACCGCTGAATTACTGCTTTCAATCGTCCCGACCCCCACATCGACAAAAGGCCCTTCACGCCTTGGGCTATGATGGTGGAGGAAACGGGCAAGTGTCTCTTTGCCCGCGCCCGGCTCTCCGATGAGGAGGACCCGGGCATCATGTTGAGCGAGGCGTTTAACCTGATCCCGAAGTTTTTCCATGATGAGGCTTTTGCCGATGGGTTCTACCGGTACGTCCATTCGGCGCTTGAGTCCAATGTTTTCCCGCCGAAGCTGGGCGGTTTCAAGCGCGCGCTCGACGGTCACCAGAAGTTTTGCCATCGACAGCGGCTTTTCGAGGAAGTCATAAGCCCCAAGCCGGGTCGCTTCGACAGCCGTCTCGACAGTGCCGTGTCCTGACATCATGATGACGGGACAAACGCCGTCTTCCTTGAGCCAGTCTTTAAGGAGACTGATGCCATCTTCATCCGGCATCCAAATGTCGAGAAGAATAAGGTCTGGCTTTTGAGCCAGTCGCACCTCACGTGCTTTCAGTGCATTTTCAGCGACGGCCACCGTGAACCCTTCATCTTCGAGGATGTCCTGTAACAGCTGGCGGATATCAGGTTCATCGTCCACCACCAAAATGGTTTTGTTAGCGCTGCTCATCATTCACATCGGTTGGAGGTTGGGCCACAGGCAAGGTAATCAAGAAGCTGGCGCCATGGCGGTACGCCGTATCGAGTTTGATCTGTCCACCTAATTCTTCGATGATTCGGCGAACGATTGCAAGTCCAAGTCCGGTTCCCTTGGTCTTGCTGGTCACATAAGGTTCAAAAATACGTTCCGCCTGGTCCGGGGCGATTCCGGGACCATCATCTGACAGGCGAAGTGCTATGTTACCGGTTCCAAAGCCCACCCCAAAGGTGGTTTGAATCGTCATCTTACCTGATCGTCCTTGCGGCATGGCTTCGGCAGCATTCTTGATGAGGTTATGGATCACCTGGCGCAGTTTCACGGGATCCCCGAGCACCTCGGGGAGATCAGGGTCTAAGTGAAGTTCAACGTTCAGTCCGGCGTTGGGTGGGTAGAGAGCAACCACCTCTTCAACAAGAGGGTTGATCCTTAGTGGCCTCAGCTGAATGTTCGATGGCTTCGCATATTCACCAAAGGCGTTGACCATGGTTTTCATGGCTTCGACTTGCTGAACGATGGTCCTTGTTGATTTTTCGAGGACCTCCAAATCCGCCCCCTCGAGTGTTTTGGCCAGTTTATGCCGAAGGCGTTCGGCAGAGAGTTGGATTGGGGTCAACGGGTTTTTAATTTCATGAGCGAGACGACGGGCGACTTCGCTCCATGCCGTGCTCCGTTGAGCCTGAATCAGTGCCGTCACATCATCAATGATTAAAACGAGCCCTTCGTACTGATCCTGAGCCCCATAAAGTGAGGAGCCTCGGCAAAAGAGTTCTTGACGTCCCGCCGGGCTATTGAAGGTCAGTTCCATTTTCCAAGATGGGGACTCGCTCTTCATAGAGGGTTCAAGTTGGGCCATCAGTTCGGCTATGTGAGGGTAGGCGCCACAAAGCACCGCCAGCGGCCAGCCAATGTACTGCTCAAAATCTGCGTGCAAAATATGATTGGCCGACTGATTAGCCGTTAATACACGTAGTTCAGAGTCAAGGCTCAAAACCGCGGATGAGAGAGAGGCAAGGACCGTTTCAAGGTAGGCACGTTGTCGCTCTACCACCCATTTAGATTGCTGTGCCTCGTCTCTGGCTTGAGCAATTTTATCGGTCATCGCATTGAAGGACTCGACTAAAAAGCCGAGTTCTCCCCGGTCTTTAACAGGGAGTCTTTTTTCATAATCGCCATCGGCGATCGCCCGGGTGCCCACCGCAAGGAGTCTTACGGGTTCTACGATGCGCCGAATACTGAGAAAAGCCGCCCAAACTGCAGCCAGAAGACTCAAAAGAAGGATCAACGATAGCGTCAAGGTGAAGGTGAATTTCAGCGATCGACGGAGAAAGGTCAGCTCCTTGTAATGTTGATAGGCCGCTTCAACACTGTCGGTCAACTGCGCCAATTGCCTTGGAATACGATAAATAGCTTGCAAAAAGATCGCGTCCTCGCCGATCAGCGAGACGACAGCACGGATCTGAAGTCCATCATGCCCGATGGTCTCGAGCCCGATGTAGGGCTTTCCTTGGCGCACTTGAACCATGATGCCGATTTCAGGCAGGTTAGGCGTCATCGTCTCGGTTTGTGATCCATTGAAACCGATGATTTGGCCTTGTCGGGTAAAGAGGGTGAGATCGGCATCCTCGTTTTCATTGAGCTCCCCGAGACGGATACTTAACAAGGAGATCGGAGATGTCGACAGTTGTTGGGCAATCTGCTCGGTCTCCTTGAGGAGATTGCGCATGCGTTCATCGAGAGCGGTTTGACCTAATTCGAGTGCATCGTCCATCGCTTGGTCGACATTGACATCGAACCAGCTATCAACACTTCGATCAAGAAACTGGACCGAGTAATAAAACACAATTGAGGCGGGTGCGAGACTCAGGAGGCTGAAAAGAAAGATCATCCTCGAGGTCAGATTGGATCCTGCGGCCTTTTTTCTTAATTGCCTTGCAAGCCAATAAATATTAGCGCCGACTAACCCCAGCAGCATCAGACTCGCAAGGCCATTGGTCAAGACGAGACTCGAATACATCTCCCCAAGCTCCGAGGCATCCTGGGTAGCCGAACTCATCAGGTGCAAGGACACCAAGATCGCCAAGAAGAGGGCGATGATCGATAGGGTCAACGGTGGCCTTAAGGTTCTACGCGCCATTGGAAAGGTTCGGTTTCAAGATGCCACTCGGGGGAGAGATAAGCGACCAGCCTTAGGGGTAATGGAAGCGATTCAATATCAAGCTTGAACCTTAGTATCGCATCATAGTACTTGTCTTTCTCAAGGATATATTGGCCGACAAACTTCCAGCCACGGAGTCGGCTTAAGGTGTCAAGAACGGTGGCAAGACTCGCAAAGTTTTGCACCGCACCACTGCCTAGATCGGCAATTTGGAAAGATTTGGCTAGGGGTTGATAGCGCAGTTGTATGCGGCGCTGGTCCTCAATCAGGGGCGCTTGAAACCAGAGACGGTCGGGATCGGTGACCTTGAGAGTAATCAAGAGGGTTAGAGGGATCCCTTCTTCCAGAGCGGTAATCGCAGAGGGAGTGAACCGGTAGTCGATGTCGGCGGATAATGTCTTCAAATCACCCGTAGTTATAAACTCAGCGCTCTTGATGAAGATGCCGTAAGGCGATGACCAGGCGAGGGGGGCTAATAGCCCCTCTAAAAGAAAGAACCCGATCAAGATTAGGCACCTTGATCGCATGGCTTCATGATCCGTGCGTAATAAAAACCATCCATGTCGTTCATGCCGGTCAAAATTTGGCGACCAAAGCGTTGCGAGATGCCCCATGACGCCACGATAGGCAGATCGATGGCTTCAGGGTGCGCGGCTAAAAAGGCAGCGATCACCTCAACATTTTCAAGGGGCAAGATGGAGCAGGTGGCATAGACGATTTGCCCCCCCGGCTTCAATAGGGTCCATGCCGTTCTCAAAATGCTGCTCTGAATCGTGGCGAGAGCCTCTAAGTCTGATGGCTGACGCAGGAGTTTGATATCGGGATGACGGCGAATGACGCCGAGGGCCGAGCAAGGGGCGTCGACCAAAATACGATCGAAGGTTTGCCCGTCCCACCATGTCTCAGGTCTCAAGGCGTCTCCGGCGATTAAGCTCGCATCAAGCCCTATGCGGTGGAGGTTCTCTCGCACTCTTTCAAGTCGCTCAGGGGCTATATCTAGCGCCACTAATTCCTTCACTTCAGGCGTTGATTCAAGAATATGGGCTGATTTCCCCCCGGGGGCGGCACACAAATCCAAGACGCGCTGAAAAGGCTGAAGGTTGAGGAGATCAGCTGCTAGTTGTGCTGCCTCATCTTGAACAGAGAAGTCACCCTCCGCGAATCCTGGTATCTGACTTACAGGAACTGGTTTTTCAAGGAGCACCGCTGAGGGGGCCATCGTTCCGGGTTGGGCCATGAGACCGGCCTCACGGAGACGTTCCAGCGCAGCATCACGGGTCCATCGGCCAAGATGCACCCGAAGCGTCATCGGAGGAGGCCGATTATTTGCAGCCGTGATCTCGTTGACTGACTGTGGCCAACTCGCCTCTAGTTGCTCGAGTAGCCACGCGGGGTGCGCTGAGGCACTGACCGGGTGAAGATCGAGGCGTGCATTTAATGCTTCAGAGTCCCTCTGGTAGGTCCTCAATAGGCCGTTGATCAAAGGTCTCGCCCAGGATTCACGAACCGAAGAGACCGTCTCACTCACAGCGGCATGAGGTTTGACGCGCATCGCGGTGAGTTGATAAAAACCAAGGAGCGCCAGCATCCGCACTCGATCGTCCTTGATGGGTTTTCGAGTCATGATGTTGAGAAGATGATCGAGGCGATAGTACCAGCGAAGGACCCCGTAAACTAGGGCCTGCACAAAGGCGCGATCATTGGCCTGAGGGAGCGACTGGAGCGCTGGTTCGAGCGTGGTTGAGAGTGATTTGCCATCCCGGGTGATCGCCAAAAGAATATCTGCGGCCAACACGCGGCAATTCAAGAGGGCTCTCCAAGGCGCGACAAGTTGTCACTATGAGCGTT
>JBEIRQ010000051.1:0-8791 GCA_040375885.1 Methylococcus sp. | reverse complement strand
GGAATCGCCAACACGTTGTAGATGAAGGCGCCAAGAAGGTTTTCTTGACTGTTACGAACCGTGGCCCTTGAAAGGGCAATGACTTCGGGAACCTTCTTTAATGAGCCACTCATCAGAACGACATCGGCGCTTTCAAGGGCGATGTCGGTCCCGGTTCCGATGGCGAGACCCACATCGGCGCTCGCGAGGGCTGGCGCATCGTTGATTCCGTCACCCACCATGCCAACACGTTCCCCCTTCATCTTTAGTTCTTGAATAATTAGGGCTTTTTCGTTCGGTAGCACCTCCGCCCGAATTTCTGTAATACCGACGGCCTCCGCGATGGCCTTCGCGGTCACCGGGTTATCCCCAGTCACCAGAAGAATGCGAAGGCCCATCTGGTGAAGCGTCATTATGGCTTCCTTGGAGTCTTCTTTTAGGGGGTCTGCAATCGATAGGAGTCCCACCAACTTCTGATCTATGGCCATCAGGACCGGCGTCTCCCCAAGACCCGCCCGTTGGGTCCATCGAGCGTCAAGCGACTGGGTCCTTATCTTCTCTTTCTTCATCAAGGGCCGATTGCCAATCAGAATGCGATGGCCATCCACCGTTCCTTGGATGCCATACCCTGGGATAGACGTAAAACCGGTGACGGGCAGGAGAGGGATGGCCTTGGTCTTAGCGCTCGCGAGAAGCGGTATCGCTAAAGGGTGTTCTGAACCGGCCTCAAGGCTAGCTGCCCACTGAAGAAGGGTCGTTTCGTCCTGGCCTTCAAGGGTGTCTATGCCGACCAACCGGGGTTTTCCCTCGGTGACGGTTCCGGTCTTATCTAAAACGATTGTGGTGAGCTTTCCAGAGGTCTGCAGCGCATCGCCTTGCCGGATCAGAATCCCGCGCTGGGCCGCGCGCCCGACGCTAACCATGATCGAAATGGGTGTGGCAAGGCCGAGGGCGCAAGGGCAGGCAATCACCAAGACGGTCATGGCTGCCACAAAGGCATACCCTAAAGAGGGGGAGGGCCCTAAGGCCCACCAGATGGCAAAGGTGAGGAGGGCGATCATGATGACCGCGGGGACAAAAAGACCGGCTACCTTGTCGACGAGGCGGCCTATGGCAGGTTTTGTGGCCTGAGCTGTTCGGACGCTGTCGATGATCTGGGCAAGAACCGTATCACGGCCGATCCTTAAGGCTTTAAAGAGAAAGCTGCCGCTTTGGTTGAGTGTTCCTGAGGTCACCTCATCTCCAGGCTTCTTTTCGACCGGCATCGGCTCCCCGGTCAGCATCGATTCATCAACGCGGGATTGTCCTTCGATCAGGACCCCATCGACCGGCACCCGCTCGCCAGGTCTGACCCTGATGATGTCATCAAGCCCCACCTCACCGATGGCGACATCGAATTCTTGCCCTTCTCTGAGGACTCTGGCCGTTCGAGGCTGAAGGCCAATCAGGGCGCGAATGGCGGTGGATGTTCGGCCCCGAGCCTTCATTTCAAGGGCGCTGCCGAGGTTGATGAAGGCCAAGATGGTCGCGGCCGCTTCGAAATAAGCGTGTCGGCCCATCGGCGGCAGGTTTTCTGAAGCCAAGATGGCGACCGTCGAATAGACCCAGGCGGCTCCGGTACCAAGAGCAATGAGGCTGTCCATATTGGCTTTCCGGTGCGCGAGGTTCTTAAGGGCGCCGGTAAAGAAGTGGCCGCCTGAAACCCGCATGACCCAGAAAGTCAGGAGGGATATCAGTATCCAAAAACCACTTGGAATGGGTCCTCCGCCAAGGGCTGGAAGCAGTTGAAGATGTTCGAGAATCATCAAGGGTGCGGCAAGAAGGAGCGCAATACCTGCCTTTTGAAGGAGATCTCGGTAACGGGCCATCTCAAGATCCGCTTCTATGTTGGGATCTTCTTCCGTGGTCATGATGGCGCCGTCGTATCCAGCCGCCTTTAGGGCGGCTTTCAATGCGAGGGGATCGGGATGCCCGATGACGATGGCCGTATGATCAGCAAAGCTGACGTCCGCTTTTTCGACGCCTTCAGTCGCGCGGAGGGCCGTTTCAACCGATTCGACACAACCGGCACACCGCATTCCGGCGATGGAGAGCCGAAGGGTCTCGGGGCTGTTGGTGGATATGGCGTTCATCGATCCGCTTGAAGGGACGGCTTCGCCCGCGCTAATGGGCTGAGGCTGGCGAGGCCGGTGGTCGTGATCATGCAGGATTCCCTCGGGTTCATGGGGTCAAGAAGCATTTTCCTTCCATCTGAGAGTGAGTCGTGACGGGGGGCATCCATCGACCCCATGGCGCTTGAGTCAAGTCAGCCGCCGCGACCATGATGAATCGAACAGAGACTAAGCATACCGCCCGCTCCCCAATAACCAAAGTGGGGTGCCGGGAATTTAAAGGACGCCGGGTAGAAAGGGGACGAAATTGACCGGCTCGATTTCTTCGACTTCGAGGCTGACTTCGGTTCGAGTGACCCGATGAAGGATTTGAGTGCGATCCTGGCCGACGGGAATGATCATGATACTGCGGCGGCCCATTTGGGCGAGCAGCGTTTCGGGGATCTCGCTTGGGGCAGCGGCGACCAGAATGGCGTCATAGGGCGCATACTCCTCCCAGCCCCAACCGCCATCGCTGTGCTTGAGTCTCACATTCCGAAGCTTTAGATCCTGAAGGCAGCGTCTCGCTCTTTGTTGGAGCGGGTAGATGCGCTCAACCGAATGAACCCGTTTAGCGAGTTGAGCGAGGATGGCCGTTTGGTAGCCGGATCCTGTGCCGACCTCAAGGACCTTATCGAGCGGCCCCCATTCGAGCAGTAATTCGGTCATTCGCGCCACGATATAGGGTTGCGAAATGGTCTGGTTGAAGCCGATGGGGAGCGCGGTGTCTTCATAGGCGCGGCTTTGTAGGGCTTCTTCGACAAAGAGATGGCGCGGGGTCTCGAGCATCACCCGAAGGAGATCAGGGTGAGAGATCCCAAGCTCTTTGAGACGAGCGATCATTCTCTCGCGGGTGCGCCGCGAGGTCATGCCGATGCCTTCGATACGTTGGTTCATTCGAGGTGATTAGTCCTTCAGCCAGTCGGCCAACTGATCGATCCGGTCATAGCGCGTCAGATCGATCTGAAGAGGGGTCAGTGAGACATACCCTTCCCGGATGGCATGGAAGTCGGTTCCGGGGCCTGCATCTTGCTCGGGGCCTGCGGCCCCGACCCAGTAAATCGGTCGCCCGCGGGGATCAATCGCCGGAATCACCGGCTCCGACTTGTGGCGTTGACCGAGTCGACAGGATTTGAAGCCTTTGATCTCATTAAAAGGGAGATCAGGGACATTCACGTTCAAGATGATGTCCTGAGGGAGTGGATGACGACGAATTCGTTCGAGGAGGGCGATGGCGACTTGTCCTGCCGATTCGAAATGGGTGGGCATATGCGTCAGGGAGGCCAGCGACATCGCAATGGCCGGAAGCCCAAGGAAGCGACCTTCGGTCGCGGCAGCGACGGTTCCTGAGTAAATCACGTCATCACCGAGATTAGCGCCGTGATTGATGCCTGCGAAGACCATGTCAGGCTCTCGATCGAGGAGGCCTGTAATCGCTAGGTGAACGCAATCAGTCGGTGTGCCGCTAACCTTGATGAAGCCATTCTCCGCGGTACTGACCCGAAGGGGACTCTCGAGGGTGAGGGAGTTACTGGCCCCACTGCGGTTGCCTTCGGGAGCGACCACGGTGATATCCGCCAAGGTGCTTAGCGCCTTGGCAAGGGTTTTGATCCCTTCGGCGGAGTAACCATCATCATTACTGACTAGGATGTGCATCAGACCTTTATATCCGTCTGGGGTTATCGGAAAACATCATGCAATGTCCCTGGGTTTTTGCTGTGGAGAGTCATCAAGAGGGAAGGGAGCACTCGCATCTACCTATGGCTCTTCGAAGGCTTCTTGAGTCTCGATTATACGATACCGATGCCATCGATATCGGGATGGCTGTCGGTTGGCTTTTGAAGTTGGACGTTCAACCGGTTGATTTGCCACAATGACTGTGGGGTAATTGGTCTGTCGATGGTCTCAAGATCCTACCAGATACCAAAAAACCTCTGATATGAAGCGAACTGGATTGAGCCCTTACCCTACGGCATGATTCTGTCGCCTCACGTTCGCTTTCGTCTGGCAATAATGAGCGGTGTGGTCAACTTCGGTGTGGATCTTAGAGTCATTGGCCCAAGACCTGATGGTTCCCCATGGGAGGTGGGTATTCATCATCCTCATCATGCAGGAGAACTTCTTGCAACGCTCCATCTTCATCAAGGTTCGGTCACCACCAGTGGGAGCTATGAACGCTATTTCGAGGTAGCTGGAAAGCGCTACTGCCATTTACTAAACCCTAAAGCCGGGTGGCCGGTCCGTGGATTGGCATCGGTTAGTGTCGTCGCGCCTTTGGCCTTGATCGCGGGGAGTGCGTCGACCATCGCGATGTTGAAGGGGAAAGGAGGACCCCAGTGGCTCAAAACCATGGGCCTCCCTTCGCTTTGGGTCACCGATAGGGGCAAGATCGGTGACTTAAAGAGCCCGCAGCGCTACCCAAAAAGCTAACCCCCCCAAACTTCTTACATCCCTTGGCTTAAAAGTCCAGTGCCTTTTTCTGCCCCTTTGAAGGTTCTCTCTCTTGGGGTAACGAGGCTAAAAAAGGAGATGCCAACTATCCAGCTGATCATGCCATCGTTCAATTGTCGGATTGTTTTCCTTGAGTATCTTCTGGAGAATCGTTGTCAATCGGAGTTTTTGAAGGCCACACCATGGAAAAAAAGATAATGACAGGACTACGCATCTCATTTGCTTTAGGCGTTTTAGCGGTCTTTCCAGTGGCCCTTTTCGCAGCGACATCCCCTCACTTAGGGCACGAACATAAAGACATTGTGCCCTCGAAACAGCCAATGGTCAGTCAAGCTGTTTCTGGCCAGGTATCGACGGGCCATCCATTTAAGAATCCTCCGATTATCACCAGCCAAAATGGCCGGCTTGATGTGCGTCTAACGGCCAGTAAAGAAGTGGTCAATATCAGTGGCAAACTGGTGGGTGCCAGAGTGTATGCCGCCGCATCGAAAGATCGCAGCTACCCCTATAGCTTCATGCCGCCCGTTTTGTCGGTAGCGCCGGGGGATAATCTCCAGGTCACTGTGTTGAACAAGCTCGGTGAACCCACGAACCTTCATACGCACGGGTTTTTCATATCACCCATCGGGAACCAAGATAATATTTTTGTCGATCTAGATAGCGGCAAAACGTTTAACTACAACTATGAGATTCCAAGCAATAGCTATCCAGGCTCTTATTGGTACCATCCTCACTATCATCCTTTGGTAGAAGAGCAAGTCTTCGGCGGGCTTTCGGGGCTTATTTATATGCGGGGGCTTGAGAGCCTCTTGCCGGCTGAATTTCGCGGCATTGAGCAAAAATTCCTGGGCCTCAAGGATTTTCAGGTCACCAAGGCAAATACGATTCCAAGTAACAACATCAATTCTGATGCTCCAACGGTCAGAACGATCAACGGGCAAGTTCAGCCGGTGATCAAAATGCGTCCAGGGGAAACCCAGCTCTGGCATATCGGTAATATTGGCGCTGACATTTTTTATTCCCTCGCGTCATCAGGGATGAGTTTTACGGTGATCGCAGAGGATGCGAATCCGCTGGATAGGCCGTTGCCCACACAAAGTCTCTACATGCCGCCCGCAAAGCGTTTTGATGTCCTGGTTCAGGCGGGCGCCGAAGGCGCCTATCCCTTGATCACCCAAGCCATATCGACGGGCCCGGCGGGTGACAGCTACCCAGAGACCCTGATGGCAACCATTGTTGTTGGGGGGAGTAGAGAGACCCCCTTGGGGATACCCACTTATTTTAATCCCTTCGATAACCTCAAAAATGCCAGGGTGGATGCGGTTCGGCACTTTGATCTCAGCGAAAACACGAACACCAACGAGTTCTATATCAATGAAAGGCAGTTCAACGAAAACTATGTTCACTCAACCCCAAAAACGCATACCGTTGAAGAGTGGGTGATCAGAAACTACGCCCAAGAACTCCACCCCATCCATGTTCACGTGAATGATATGCAGGTCATGTCGGTTAATGGGGTTCCCAAGGATGCAAGATCATACGTTGATACCTTTTCCATTCCCTACGCGACCCAAGATACTGCTGGGCGTCTTATACCCGGTGAGGTGGTCGTTAGGACGCGGTTTAGAGAGTTCATTGGGCCCTATGTGCTTCATTGTCATATTCTTGCCCATGAAGACAATGGCATGATGACCGTCATCAATGTAACAACCCCAGGAAGCGAATAACGGGCTTTGTCTTCTGTGTGGGATCTCAAAAGCCTTTGGTCTTTTCTATGGCTCTTTGAGTAAGGCCCGCTCGGGTATTCGTTATGATAGGGCGTTCAGGAGTCTTACAAGACGCCTGATCAGGAACGCTTGAACGCCCCAGAACGGAACGGTACCCCATGATGACTGATCGCCTCGAAACGCTCTTTAACCTCATTGATGCGGCTAACAGCCAAGATCCCCATCATGATCAGGTGGGGGAACAGTTGATTCCTCGGGAGCTTCTTTATGGCCAAAGGATGTCTCTTTGGCTCGAGCGCTTGGATCCTTTAGCGCCTGAGGTTCTGAGAATTTCAGCACGCGGGCAGCACCTTCGCCGCTTTGATATTCCAAGGGATCATTATCCTGAAGGCCGCACCGGTTATCTCAACTGGCGAACGACCCTTTATCGGTTTCATGCCGATCGCCTCACTGAGTTGATGCAATCGGTGGGATACGATGAGGCCAGCATGCTTCGGGTCCGGACCTTGGTTGAAAAGCGGGGTATTAAGACCGATGCTGAGGCCCAGCGGCTTGAGGATGTCATCTGTCTGGTGTTTCTGGAGTATTACTTTGTTGATTTTGCAGCGCGCCATGATGAGGAGAAGCTCATGGGTATTGTCCAAAAGACGTGGAGCAAGATGTCCGATGAAGGTCACCACTTCGCGCTAACGCTCTCTTTTCCAGAATCGATTCAAAGCCTTTTAGGGAAAGCCCTCGCCGCTTAAATGAAGAAGGCTAAAAGCCTCGCTAGCCGAATGTTTGTTCGAGAATGAGTTGATACCAGCCATAGGCCTCAGCCGCTTCGGTCTCGCCTAAAGCCCCCGGAGGGGTTTCTCCCTGTGAGAGGGTGATGAGCTCTTTTGATCCTCTTTTGAAGCCATAAACGCCGGTGATCGAGATGGCGTGGCGTTGATCGATCAAGCTGTAACAGTGGTTGATGAATCTTGGTTCAATCGGAGGCCGCTCAAGAAGGCTTTGAATAACCGCCACCGCACAGGCCCGCGCCTGGGCCTGCGCTGCGAAGGCGGATTTCGGCATTGGGCCAATGGTGGCGGCATCCCCGATGACGTGGATGCTTGGATATCGTTTTGATTCAAAGGTCATCGGATCCACATCGCACCAACCAGAGGCATCGGTTAACCCGAGTTGCTCCCCCAACCTTCCGGCTTTTTGGGGAGGGATGACATTGAGAACATCCGCCTGAAACCGATTGAAGGCCATGTGAACTGTCCGCTTTCGGGTGTCGATATGGTCGATTTCGCCCTCTGTTTCATTAGAGATCCATTCGATCATGCCAGGATAGTATCGATCCCAAGCGGCGGTGAAAGCCTTTTGCTTTGAAAAACGGCTCTTCGCATCAAGGATGAGAATCTTCGCTGTTGGATTGTGTTGTTTGAAGTAGGCGGCGACGAGGGATGCCCTCTCGTAAGGGCCTGGGGGGCAACGATAAGGATTTTGAGGGGCGGTGATAATCAACGTCCCGCCTTGGCGCATGCGCTTAATCTGATCGGCCAATAAGCCTGCCTGACCGCCCTTATATGCATGAGGGATCTGGCGACTAAGAGATTCAGTCATCCCTGGAATTTGATCCCAGCGAAAATCGATGCCGGGTGAGAGGATGAGTCGATCAAAAGGAAGCGTCTCACCCGCTGCGAGATAAAGGCGCTGAGGGTTATGGCTGACCCCAACCACTTCGCCCACTCGCAAGCTAATGTTCTCGGCCGCGAGGGGCGATGGAAGGTCGTGTTGGAGGCCCCGCTCAGAGGCAAAGCCTCCGATCACCCAGTTGGATCCTAAACAGCGGGTGTGGCTCGGGTTTCGATCGATCAAGGTCACCTGACATTCAGGCGCCAGGCGCTTGATGGCCTTGGCGACATTGAGCCCCCCAAAGCCTCCACCTACCACAATGACCCGAGCCTTTTTAAGCGCGGGGTGCTGAGGGGGAGTGATCTTGCAGGCAGACAGCAAGAGTCCCTGGGTTGAAAGTCCGAGAAAGGCGCGGCGGGAGAGCGTCATTTGGAGGCCTCTGACAGGCAGTGGGCCATCTTTAAAAGTTCAGGATCGGAGTAACCCAAGGCAATCCGTTGCATGACCGTTGCCGGCTTTTCACCCAGTCGGAATGATTGCATGGTGGATACAAAGTCTTGGGATTCGAGTGAGTTGATGGCCGGAAATGGCCCACTACCGGCGCCTTTATCGCCATGGCACCCGGCACAGGCAAGGATCAGTGAGCAGTCGGCGACATCCTCGAAGGCCGCAGGGGCATCCATTAAAGCAAAAAGACTGAGGAGCACCCAGGGCGTGGGTCTAATAAGAGCGGGCACTGAGATCCGCATGGGGGGCCTCATAGGGAAAACCTGGGCCTCTATTGTAGCGCCGAAAGGGGGGTCCAAGGGGCGGTTGGTGGCGGGTTTCGGTGGTGCGTCATGGGCAATAAAAAAGTGCGACATTTTGTCGCACTTT
>JBEIRQ010000080.1:0-7100 GCA_040375885.1 Methylococcus sp. | reverse complement strand
ATGATGACCATCAAGCGCTGGCTGCTCCTTCATGAGGGCGTTCCAGGGATTCTGCCAGGATGAATGCCTCGAAGGATAAGCCTCTCCTCAACGGCTTTCTCGATGCACTCTGGCTGGAGGAGGGCCTGAGCGAAAATACCCGAAAGGCCTACGCGAGCGATATTGAGCACTTTGGGCAGTGGATGGATCAATTTGAGGGAAGGTCTCTCCTTGAGATCACAGCGGGCGATATTGAAGCTTATTTGGCCAAACGATTCCACGAAAAGGTAAGCAGTCGCAGTGTCGCCCGCTTATTATCGAGCCTTCGAAAATTCTACCGCTATCATCTTAGGGAGGGTCGTATTGACCTTGATCCAACCCTTCGCATCGACCCACCAAGGATGGGGCGTCCGCTTCCAAAGACCTTAACCGAGTGGGATGTTGAGAGGCTTCTGGCGGCACCTGATGCCGAGGATTCTCTTGGCTGCCGCGATCGGGCGATGTTGGAAGTGCTTTATGCTACGGGACTTCGGGTGACCGAATTAGTGGGCCTCCAATTGCATGAGGTGAATCTGCGCCAAGGGGTGTTACGGGTCGTTGGTAAAGGCAGCAAGGATCGCTTGGTTCCCTTAGGCGAAGTGGCGGAAGACTGGTTGACCCGATACAGTGAGGTGGCGAGGACGGCGCTCCTTGGGGGACGGCAGTCCAATGATCTTTTTGTCACGCGGCGGGGTGAAGGGATGACGCGTCAGGCCTTCTGGTATCTTATAAAACGCTACGCACAGAGGGCGGGAATAGAGAAGCCTTTGTCGCCTCATACCCTTCGCCATGCCTTTGCGACCCATCTGCTGAACCATGGGGCCGATCTTCGGGTCGTGCAGATGCTGCTTGGACATAGCGACTTGTCCAGTACACAGATTTATACTCACGTTGCGCAGGAGCGGATGAAGGACTTGCATGCCCGATGCCATCCGCGAGGCTAGGACCGATGATGCTTTTTTTAGGACGACGTTGAACCCATGATTCACCCCACTGCACTCATTTCTCCCGATGTTGAACTTGGCCAGGGCGTTAAGGTTGGCCCGTTTGCTGTCATCGAAGGTCCTGGCCGTATTGGTGATGAAAGCATCATCGAAAGTCATGCGGTATTAAGGCCGCATGTTTATCTTGGCCAACGCAATCGGGTCCACCCGACCGCTGTTCTCGGAGGGCTGCCGCAGGATCTCTCCTTCGATCCTTCAATGCCCACCCGACTTGAGATCGGCGATGACAATATTTTTCGGGAAGGGGTCACGATCAGTCGGGCCACCCGGGAGGGCGAGGCCACGCGCATCGGTTCTGGTAATTATTTTATGAACCATACCCATCTCGGGCATGACAGTGTGATGGGTCATCACAACATCCTTGCGAGCGGGGCGACGCTTGGAGGGCACGCTGAGGTGGGTGATCGGGTTTTCTTTGGTGGCGGTGTCATGGTCCACCAGTTCTGCCGGATTGGAAGCTACGCGATCCTTCAGGGATTAGCCGGTATCAACAAAGATGTGATGCCCTTTGCGCTGGTGGGCGGGCGTCCTGGCAAACATTACCGATTGAATCTGATTGGCCTTCGTCGGGCGGGTATTGAGGGTGAGCGGTTGAAGGCCATCTCAGCAGCGTTCAGGCGGCTTCGGGCCCGTCAGGATCTTGAGGGGCTCCCTGAGACCGAAGAACTCCAGTATCTCCGCGCCTTTCTAGCCTCATCGTCTCGTCGCGGTGGGCTTCTGGGTTTTATTGATGTCGCCACCCGCGATGGGGACTGAAGAACACGATTCCAGGGAGGATCTTCGCTTGAAACCGATTGCTTGCGCCGTCATCGGGACGGGTTATCTGGGTAAATTTCATGCCCAAAAATATGCAGCCCTGAAGGACTGTGAACTGATCGCTGTGGTCGATACTAACCCTGAAGCGGCCGCCTTGGTGGCCGAGCAGAATGGTTGTCGTGCTGAGACCGATTACCGGACTCTTCTTGGACAGGTAGACGCCGTGAGTATTGTGGTGCCGACGAGTTATCACTTTGAGGTAGCGCGCGATTTTCTTGCTGCTGGAAGTCATGTTCTGGTCGAAAAGCCGATGACCGTGACCGTCGAGGAGGCGGATGAACTGATTGCGCTGGCCAAAAATCAGGGACGTCTCCTCATGGTCGGCCACCTCGAACGGTTCAATGCCGCACTTCTTGGGCTCGATTTGATCCATGAGAAGCCCCTTTTCATTGAATCGCATCGACTAGCCCCCTTTAATCCAAGAGCCAATGATGTCAGCGTGGTGCTTGATCTCATGATCCATGATATCGACATTATTCTTGATCTCGTTGATTCTGAAGTAGAACGGATTGATGCCAAGGGGGTGACCGTGTTGACCACGGATACCGATATTGCCAATGCCCGATTGACCTTTAAGAATGGTTGCGTCGCTAATGTGACCGCGAGTCGGGCCAGCCTCAAGGTTGAGCGCAAGATGCGGATGTTCATGCCTAACCGCTATATTTCGCTGGACTTTCAGAACCGTACCGTCTCTGAGCATCGCAAAGGGGCTAAGGAAATGTTCCCGGGGGTTCCTGAGATTATCAGTGAGGAATCCGTCTATGAGAGTGGCGATGCGCTGCTGGAGGAGATCCGGCATTTTATCTCCTGTATTCGCGAAGGTCGGGAACCCCTGGTATCTGGCGTTGCAGGACGGCGAGCCTTAGCGACCGCTATCGAAATCACCCGTCTTCTAAAAACAGACTGAATATCAAGTAAGGAGCCTTGCTGATGATCCCCATGGTTGATTTGAAAACCCAGTACCATCGATTGAAGGATGAGATCGATCTCGGGCTGGCCGAGGTCCTTGAAAGCTGCGCTTTTATCTTGGGGCCCAATGTCCGCGCCTTTGAAACCGAAGCAGCCGAATACCTTGGAGTTCCTCACGCGGTGGGCTGTGCCTCTGGAACCGATGCCCTTCATCTGGCGCTTTTGGCCGCGGGTATTGGGGAGGGGGATGAAGTGATTACTTCCCCCTTTACCTTTATTGCGACCGCCGAAGCCATTCGCTACGTTGGGGCAAGGCCTGTCTTTATCGATATCGACCCCAAAACCTTCAACCTTGATGTCGATCAAATCCAAAAAGCGATGACGCCAAAAACCAAGGCCATCATGCCGGTTCACCTCTTTGGTCAGCCGGCGGATCTTCTAAGGCTTCAGGATCTTTGCTCATCCTCTGGACTTTTATTGATTGAAGATTGCGCACAATCTTTCGGGGCCTCCGTCGATGGACGACAAACCGGGAGTTTTGGTATTGCGGCAGGTTATAGCTTCTTTCCCAGCAAGAACCTTGGCTGTTATGGCGATGGCGGCCTCGTGGTTACTTCCTCGGAGGAGGTTGCCCAGCGGCTCCGAATCCTCAGGAACCATGGGTCTGAGGTGCGCTACTACCATGATGTAATTGGCTACAATAGCCGTCTCGATGAATTTCAGGCGGCTATTCTTCGGGTGAAGCTTCGTCACATTGATGCCTTCAATCGAGAGCGCCGAAGAGTGGCCCATACCTACTCCCAACTGATGGCGGACCTGCCGCTTGAGACGCCCTATGAGGATCAGATTGGCGTCCATGTGTATCACCAGTACACGCTGCTATCGGACCGTCGTGAGGCGATCATGGCGGCTCTTCAGGAGGCGTCCATTTCATCAGCGATCTATTACCCGGTTCCCCTCCATCAGCAGAAGGTCTTCAAGAAGGAATGTGAGGGGCTTTCGCTCCCCGTGACCGAATCGGTGGCACAGCGCTGCTTCTCGTTGCCGATCTACCCAGAACTCGATCATGAGACCATCGAGCGGATTGTCGGTGTGATTCGTGCTGTGATGCATGGCTGATCAGGCGCCTTTGGTTATGCTGTCGGCCGGCGAAGCCTCCGGCGATCGCCATGCCGCGGCCCTCTTCTTAGCGCTGAAGGGTTTATTGCCCGAGGTTCAGGGCTTTGGCATGGGCTCCTCTGCGCTCCGTGAAGCGGGGGTCGAGATCGTCTTTGATTCAAGCGGAATCGGCGTGATCGGTCTTGCCGAGATTGCAAGGCACTACGGCGAGATACGGGGCGCCCTGACGCTGATGAAGAAGGCCGCGGCCAGTCGAAAGCCGGATCTCCTTATTTGCGTTGATTACAAGGAGTTCAATTTTCGTCTTGCTAAGGCGGCCAAAGCGCTGGGGATCAAGGTTCTTTTTTATGTCAGCCCGCAGGTCTGGGCCTGGCGTCCCGGTCGGGTCAAGCGTTATGGGGAGATTATTGACCATATGGCGGTCATCTTCCCCTTCGAATTACCCTATTACGAAGCCTACGAGGTCCCGGCGACCTATGTCGGACATCCTTTGGCAGGGAAGGTCAAAGCGAGCCAGTCGCGGCAAGTGGTGAGGGCAAGGCTTGCAGCGGAAGGAGGTTATGATCAGGGCAAGACGCCCCTGGTGGGGCTTTTGCCGGGGAGCCGAGCGAACGAAATTAAGCGGTTGCTCCCGGTCATTCTGGATGCTGCCGAACGGCTCATCGAAACCCATCCAACGGTCCGCTTTCTGTTGTTTCAGGCGGCCTCCCTGCCGGATGATACGATCACCGAGGCCTTGAAGACTCGGCGACTCCCCGTAGAGGTGATCCTTGGACAAGACTATGATCTTCTCCAATGCGCGGATGCTGTGATCACTGTTTCAGGCACGGCCACGCTGGAGGTCGCCCTCCTTGGGTTACCGATGGCCATTGTTTATCGACTGGCGCCCTTGAGTTATTGGTTGGGTCGACTCCTGGTGAAGGTACCCTTTATTGGCTTGCCAAATATTCTCGCCGGCAGGGGCTTGGTCCGGGAGTTTATCCAGCATGAGGCGACGGCCGATAATCTGGCTCTAGAAATCAGAAGGATCCTTGATCATCCAGAGGTCGCCGCTTCCATCAAGCAGGGTCTTGCCGATATACGCGGCGTCCTCGGTGATCGGGATGGCTCTCTCGAATTGGCCCTTTTGGCCCGCGATATGCTCCTCCCGAAAACCACTGGGACCCAGGGTTGATCAGCGATAGGGATCTTGATCTTCGACTCAGGAAGAGTTTAAGGGCCAGAGCCCTGAGGCTCATCGTGAGGCCAGAAGGGGTGGAGTTGGTCTTGCCGCGTCACATCGGGGAGTCTGAGGCCCGACATTTTCTCGACCGCCACCGAGTTTGGGCTTATCAAAAGCTTGAAGATTTGAGAAAGCGATCCGGCAAGCTCAAACAGTCCTGCCTCCCTTTGATAGGAGGGGCGAGCGTTCCTTTTCAAGGTGTTGAGACGGAGCTGGTGGTCGTCGAAGGTGGCAGGCGAAAAGTCCATCGGCGTCTTGATGGCGCCTTCGAGATCTCTATTCCAGTAGCGTCTCCAGAAGAGGAAGCCCTTGAAATTCGGCATGCGCTGTATGCTTGGGTTCGGGTCTGGATGCGTGCTGAGGTGGCTTCGCTGATAGATCGCTTCAGTCCGCTGGAGGGGCTTGAGCCGCGAGGCGTTCGTATCAAGGCGATGAAAACCCGATGGGGGAGTCTGGGCCCTAAAAATGATATGAATCTCAACTGGTTACTAGCCTTTACCCCACCCGAGGTCCTCTCCTACGTCGTCATTCATGAAATCTGCCATATCCGCTTCAGAAATCACTCGAAAGCTTACTGGGATCTTGTGACGCGTCATGATCCCATGTGGCCAGAGAGAAGAGCGTGGCTCAAGCAGCACGGCACGGCCTTGTTGCATCGTTTTGGGTGATCAGGAGGATGTGGGGCATGTGGCAACGAATCCTTGGATGGATCGTCCCGGTGATCCTGGTCCTGGCTGTCCAGGGGTGGGCGCAGCAGGGCCTCAAAACGAGTGTTGTAGCGCCATCGATTGCAGGACTCACCGTGGATGGACGGCCTTTTGAGGGCCTGGCCACGGTTCAAAAGCCGCTCCTGATCTATTTTTGGGGGAGTTGGTGCGGGATCTGTCGGAGCATGCAAGGCACCTTGAATCAGATCGGAAAGGAGGCCAGCGTGGTGTCGGTGGCCCTGTCATCGGGTGGCCCTGAGACTGTTAGAGGGTATATGGAGGCCCAAGGTTTTGAACTGTCAACGGTCGTCGATGACGATGGCGCAGTGGCCGAGGCTTATGGGGTTCATGGGGTGCCGGCGCTCTTTTTTGTCGACCGCCAAGGAGTGATCCAGCAAGTGACTACCGGCTTTACTAGCGCCCTTGGGATTCGCTTGCGGCTTTGGTGGGCGGGGCGATCTTGATAGCGCCCCGGCTTTAGGATCAGTAGCCTTCTTTTTCGATCAGATAGCGCTGGACCGCTGATTCGTAGACCTCCGTCGAGATCTTGACGCCGTAGATCACGGTCTGGCAGTGCTCTTCAAGAATGATGCTGAGAAGGCGGAAGGCGTTTCGAGGGGTCAGCTGACGGACGATGAAGTTCGCTTTGCTTTCACCCTCGTCCTCAAAGATTTCGGCGAGATGAATCGGGGGGCTGCCAGGCTTTCGGCCAACGTTCATCCGTTTCTCGATCAGTCGGATCATGTTGTCCGGCGACCAGTTGATGGATGAAATCGTTTTAATGCGATCGCTGCGGTAGTACTTCTTGAGGTCATGAAGCTCATACGGCAGAAACAGGATAATCCCGAGATGGTCGATCTGGAACAACTGATCGTCAAGGATCGGGGTGACCAGTTCGCGCATTTTTTCAGGGTCCCCTTTGATGCTGGTCGGCTCATCGACCCGATCCACCAGAAGATAGACGCCCGCCAACCCGAAATAACGGACCAGTTCCATGAAGCTCTTGAACAGCGTGAAGCGGTTCTCGGTATTTCTTGGGATGCCATGGAACTCAAAGAGACCTACGCCGATTTCTTGAATGGTTTTGACCATCCCTTCAAGAGAGACCGGGACGCCCCGAATTTGACGATAGATTTCGCCAGCGATGAACTTGGCCTGTTTTTTCAGGAAAAAAGGAAGCTTCCGCTCGTAGCCGGTGATCTCAATCACTCGGCGAAGGGTAGCGACTTTGCTGGAGAGGTCGTTCGGCGTGTAATAAAGCGCCGTTAACAGCAAAAACTTTTCGGCAATCTCGCGGTTATCCTT
>JBEIRQ010000372.1:0-2021 GCA_040375885.1 Methylococcus sp. | reverse complement strand
CGGAGCGGCTGCCGCCGCAGCACTTTCCCCCCTTGGGCTGAAGATCCTCATCGTCGAACCTAAATCTTCCCACGGACGCCGCCTTGCCGGCGAACTCATTCACCCACCGGGTATTGATGCTCTTAAGCATCTGGGACTTCTCGATGAAGACTCGGGTATCGGGTCTGAGATTAGTGGCTTCACCATTTTCCCCTTTGACGCCGATAACGAACACGAAGACTTCGTGACCCTCCCCTATAGCGAGGTCGAAGGCTTGAATCATGGCGGGATGGCGATTGAACACCAAGTTCTCAAAGATCACCTTTTGGAACGCGTCAGAGATTTCCAAGGGGTTGACGTATGGATGGGAAGCCGCGTCTCCCAGATCCTTCCGTCAGACGAAAAAAATACCTATCAGGCGATCGTGACGACCGACTCTGGAGAGATGTTGATCAATGCGCGACTCATCATCGGTGCCGATGGCCCGATGTCCCAAGTCCGAAAGCTTACGGGCATCTCCCATGAGACGCATCGATACTCCGGCATGTTGGGTGTCGAAGTAGACGATACCCACCTACCCACCCCAGGTTTTGGTAATATTTTTCTGAATCCATTAGGGATTTCCTATGCCTATAGCGTGACCAAGGGTCGTGCACGGGTGATGTTCGAAATTCTCCGTGGCGATGATTCAAAGGAATCGATTCGTGAGCATCTGAAGTTCTTCCCCAGTGCGTTCCGGGATGACATTGAAAAAGCGATGGCTCAAGAAAAGCCTTTGGCTGCTGCCAACTATCGCATCGTTCCCAAAAGCGCCGTTCACGGCAATGTCGCTCTGCTCGGGGACGCCCGCGGGTGCTGTCACCCCCTCACGGCCTCAGGTATCACGACAGCCGTTAAAGATGCGATTAATCTTCGTGACGCCCTCGTTGCCACCCAATTCGATGTGCAACAGGCCCTCCGTCGGTACGCCATCTCCGCTGGTCGCGTTCAGCTGACCCGGCGGACGCTTTCAGAGGAACTTCGTGAAGCGTTCCTTTCGCATACCAACGAAGCCAAACTGCTTAACCAGTGTATTTTTTCCTACTGGCGCAACAACCCTAAAGGAAGAGCGCACTCCCTGGCACTCTTATCAACGCTCGACAGCAGCATTATCTCCATGGGCATCCAGTTCCTGATGGTCGTCCTGCAGGCGTTTCGTTTGTTGCCGGCTCAGTTCCGTGATGGCAATCTCGGGCATTGGTGTTTGTCCTTGGTCAAGCTGGCCTATAAAAGCCTCACCATCCCCCAGACCGCTTTCCAACATTGGCTCAGAGAGCGCCACGCTTTAGCTGACTGAGCCCGATGCTTAACCCCTTGCTGACTTTGACCCCCTCAACGTCAGCAAGGGGTTTTGTCCCGCCCTATTCAGAGTCCCTCTTAAGGATCTTAATGGCTTGGGTAGGACAATATTTCGCGGCTAAACGCGCTTTCCCGACCTCACCCTCACTGACGATAGCCCTAAGCACGGTCAGTTTGCCAATTTCATCGACATGAAAGAGATCAGACGCCTCTCCTTGGCAGGTCGCATGCCCCTTACAGAGATC
This sequence comes from Methylococcus sp., assembly GCA_040375885.1. Lineage (GTDB taxonomy): Bacteria > Pseudomonadota > Gammaproteobacteria > Methylococcales > Methylococcaceae > UBA6136. The sequence continues at coordinate 459 of JBEIRQ010000372.1, read as the reverse complement.
CATATCGACTTCAATCAGGAAGTCTTCAGCCGAATGAGCCTGGTCAAGAGCACCGACGACCTGATTTTCTTCCATAGGCACCTTCCTTAGAGCCTTCCGGCGATAGCGTATTCTGCAGGGCGAACCCGGCTCAACCACCATCTTCGTATAATCATCCTGATAGCTTTCTGGGGCACCAACGAGCTCGAACTCATAGCGGCGCAGTAGCACACAAAAAATGGCCTTAATCTGAAAAAGGGCGAAGGCGTTGCCAGAACATTTATGTCGCCCCCCCCCAAAAGCCTGCCAGGCATAGAGGTTTTTATCCTCCTGTCGCTCCGGTGAATAGCGATCAGGCTCAAACGCCTCGGGACGAGGAAAGAGAGAGGCAATCCGGTGTGTAATAGCCGGTGCCGCACAAACAAACTTGCCGGCCTTAATGACCGTATCCCCAATGGTGAAATCCTCGAGGACCTTGCG